>NZ_AGBG01000002.1:0-170238 GCF_000225005.1 Ectothiorhodospira sp. PHS-1
ATACCGACAGATGTGAAGACAGCCTCGCGCCGGAACTGTGGACCGAAGTCGACCTGCACCAGTCGCAACTCGAATTTTCCCTTGCCCCGCGGAGTGGGGCGCTGATCTTGAGCGACCTCGAGCACGCGTTCGGACCGGGTATCGGCGCCTTCAAGCGGGTGACGCTGCTGTCGCCCGGCGCCGATGACGTGGTGCGTAGCGAGGCCCTGCCGCTGGTCGCCCAATCGCTCGCCCTGCGTCGGCGCTTCATGCCGCTGCTGGTTGACCATGTCGAATGGAACGACCCGGCCGACAGGGATAACACCGCCGGTCCGCTGGTCCTTGTGGCCACCGCAGAGCATCTTGCGAGCTTGCTGGGCGCCGAGGCGCCGGCGGTCAATGGGCCGACGCTGGAGATTTCGCACACCCCGGTGGTGAGCGATGAAGCTGGCCGGGTGGTGATGCCGTCGCGTGTGCAACTCATCGTCTCGGGGCGCACAGCGGACGAGGTGCTCGAAGCTGCCCGTGTGCTGTCGATCATGGATGACGCCCTCAACCCGGTGCCGGCCGCGACCGTGGTTGAGCGCGACCAGACGCCGACGCATTTCTCTTCGCTGGCACGCCTGGTGCTGCATCCGGAGCGAACCTACCGCTTCGCCGATCTCGGTCTGCCGACCCAAAGCATGCGCGGATTCGGTGCCCATGGCCTGAGCCTGGACGTGCGACTGCCAAGCGACTTCTACACCCATGACTCGGCCCAGGTGGAGCTGCTGCTCGATCTGAGCTACGGTGCCGGCATGGGTCCGGGCTCGGTTGTGAACATCTTCCTCAACGGTGACTTCGTTCACGGACGCTTGCTCGACGAGTCGCATGGCACGATGTTCCGTCGTTACCGTATCGCGCTGCCGGCGCGTCGCTTCATGCCGGGCAACAACCGGGTCGACTTCGAGTTCATGCTGCGCCCCGAGGTAATCATGGGCGAATGCGCCGGCCTCGATGGGCGCCATCTGGTCGCGCAGGTCATGGGTTCATCGACAATCGAACTGCCCAACTTCGGCAGAGCCTCTTCGCAACCCAATCTCAGGCTGTTCGGCAACACGGGTTTCCCGTTCAACAGCGAGCAGGGCGCAACCCGGCTCGACCTGTTCGTCGCCGATCAGGCACAGGTCGGCCCGGCTTTGACGCTGGTCGGACGCATTGCCCAAGCGGCAGGCGTGGCGCATGATGGCTGGCGTTTGCACAGCGGCAGCCTGGACGAGCTCTCCGGTAGCGCCCGCAGTATCGTCGTGGCACCCACCTCGGCTTTGCCCGAGTCACTGTTCGACGGCTGGTCGGTCGCCTTTGGCCGTGTCACGCGCTGGCCTTATGCCGCCATCAACGACACCCGCAGCGCCACCCAGCCTCCCGGCGGCGGGTTCGCCGCCTGGCTGGTGAACAGCCTGGGCCTGCGACCGGTACCGGAGTACGGGGGGGCGTTCGACGATATGTTGCGCGGCAGTGTGTCACAGGTGTCCGGTCTCGGCCCGATGGGTGGGCTCAGCTTGATGCGTAACCCCCTGCACGGAGCGAGTGGAGCGGTATTGGTGGTCACTGCCGAGGACGATGCACGTCTGGCGGCGCGGATCGAGTCTCTGATCCAGCCGCGGGTGTGGTCGCAACTCGATGGTGGTCTGGTGCTGTGGCACGACATCGACACCCCGGTGGTGAGCGCCCGGGTGGTGGATCGTTTCGAGATAGGCGACGGTTCGGACTGGCTGCTGCTTCGCCTATGGTTGTCGAACAGCCCATGGTACTGGCTGGCGTTGGTGGTGGTCGGTGCGTTGCTGCTGGTGATATCGGCCAGCTGGCTGCTACGGCGGCGTCGCCGTGGCTTTGAGGCGCAAACCTGAGGTCGCACGTATGAGCGCAAGGCTACAGTTTTTTGTGCCGGTGCTGGCGGCGTTGTTCATGATTGCCGGTTGCGACCCACGGGTTGAGACGCCACAACCTGCGGTCGAGCATGTGAGTGCCGGGGCGCCTTTCGAGAGGCTCTGGCACCACTACAAGGCGCGCTTCGTGCGTGATGGGCGGGTACTCGATGTGGACAACGGCAGTATCAGCCACAGCGAGGGTCAGGGGTACGGCATGCTGCTTGCGGTGGCGGCGGATGACCGCGAAACTTTCGATGCCCTAATGGCCTGGACCTTCGACCATCTGTTACGTGCCGACGGCCTGCTTGCTTGGCGCTTCGGCGAGTGCCCGGCCGAGGCCGAGCGTGCGCGGATCGCCAAGGCGATGGAACGGGCACCGGTGGTCGAGGGCGGGGAATGCGTGAATGACCCTAACAACGCCAGCGATGGCGAGATCCTGGTTGCCTGGGCGCTGCTCCGCGCCGCCAAACGCTGGAACGAGCCGGCCTATCTGGCTCTTGCCGATGCTCTGGCACGCGCTACCGTCACCCACTCGCTGGTCGATTGGCATGGCCGGACGATATTGCTGCCTGGCGTGGACGGATTTGTACATGGCGAGGACGGCGACACCCCTGCGCGGCTGGTGGTCAACCTGTCCTACTGGGTATTTCCGGCCCTCGACATGCTTGCGGAGCACTTTCCGGAACAGCCTTGGGCAGCACTGGCCGCGGACGGGCAGGCCCTGATGCGTGAAGCGCGCTTCGGCACGCATGCCCTGCCGCCGGACTGGCTCGCACTCGGCCTGGAATCGGGTGCGTTGCTGGGACCGGCTGCGGATTTTGATCCGGTCTATGGTTTCAATGCGGTGCGTATCCCACTGCATCTGGTGTGGGGTCGGGTTCGCTGGCAGAGCGACGATCTGGCGCCCTTCATGGCCTGGTGGAACGCGCGTGAGGACGGACGTTTTTCCGCTTGGGTGGACCTCGAAACCGGGACGGAAGCGGATTACGATGCATCGGCCGGGGTACGTGCGATCGCGCTCGTCACCCGCGCCCTCGACGACGGGGTATCGGTCGACGCCGATCAATGGCCCGATTTCTCCGACGATGACGGATATTTCTCCTGGAGCCTCGGGCTGCTCGCGCGGGTCGCCGCGCAGGACGCATCGAGATGAAAAAACCCATGTCCCTGGTGTCCCACCCGCAGCTGAAGGCCTGTGCGTTCGCCTTGGCGCTGGTCATCGGCACCGCTGATGCCCGGGCCCAGGTCGAAGTTGAGCGCAAGCCTCCGCGTATCGAACCTCCTGCGGTGATCGATGACGTCGACGGGTTCCAGGAGACGCCGCCGGCGTCCGGTCCGGATGAACGCAGCCTGTGGTACCACCTGCAACGCGGCAACATCCGGATGGTGACGCTCGAACTCGAACGATTGAAGGCGACCCATCCGGGTTGGGTGCCGCAAGGCGACCTCGCCCGTGCAATCGAGGACGCGATGCGGGCTAATGAGCTGCCGGGACGGGTCGCACCCGGTCGACCGCTGGATCCATGCGACGACCCGGCTACCGCGTGGCGTGATGCGCGCGGTTCCCGCAGTGTGCTGATCACGATGCTGGTGCGCTGCAACGATGTCGGCGTGGCGCAGGGCACGTTAGCCGAATTGCTGCGTGGCGGGTCACTGGCTGCTCAACTCACCCAAGTCGAGGATCTGGCGGATCACCGCTTGAGCCGCGCCGGTCGTTCTGTGGTCATGGAGCGTCGCTACAACCTGCGTCTCGAGGCGCTTGGCAGCCCCGACATCACGTTGAGTGCAGTGCAACTCGAGGGTTTGCAAAGCGAAGCTGAATACCGCCAGGATGGCGCAGCCGCCTTGCTACTCGGGTGGTGGGCGCTGGATCTCGGTGCGGCCGACGAAGCGCTCGCCTGGTTTGAGCGCGCACGCCACTGGGGACGCGCCGAATCGGCCCGCGAGGGGCTGGCACTCGCGCAGGGGCAACGCGCCCGAGCCCTGATTCTCGACGCCGGAGATCTGTCGGCGGGCATCGCGGCGATCCGCGCCAGCCAGTCGGCCGGAGGAGCGCCTGCTGAGGCGATCGCGTGGGCACTGTTCGAGCGTGAGCGCTGGGCGGAGGCCAGGGAGGTGTTTGCCCTTGTGGCCGATGCCGAGGTGGCGCGCTACGGCCGTGCAGTGAGTTGGCAGGCCTCTGGTGAGCTTGAGCGCGCCGAGGCGCTTGCCTGCGAGGCCGGCGTGTCGGCGCGCCTGGATGCCTTGTGCAACGATCTGCAGATGAGCGCGTTTTATCGCGCCTGGGAAGCGCACGATATCGATGCCACGATCGCACTTGGGCGAATCATCGAGCAGCGCGGGATAATACTGCCGGAAGTCAGCGAGATCATGGCCTGGGCGCTGCTTGAGGTCGGTGGCTACGACGAGGCCGCGCTGCGTTTTGAGCGTCTTGTTGGTCCGGCCATGCGCGCCGGACTGGAACCTGGCGTGGTGCGTAGTTTCGAGCACGCCGGACGGCAGCGTGAGTTGGATCGACTGGCCGAATCATCGCCGGCGCTCGCGCGATATTTACGCGAGCAGCGTGCCACACGTGCATTCGCACGCGGACAGTACGATCTGCACGAGACCTTGTCCGAGCCCGAGCGGACAGGCATCCGTCACTGGACCCTGAGCACCGGATTCGATGCCTCGGGCAGCCGGGGCACTCGCGGACTGGACCGCGCCGAGATCGGGCGCGCCCATGTCGGCCTCAGTTCGGTGCGCGACGGGTTGCAGGTCGATCTGGGTGCGCGCTACTCCCATTTTGATGCTGGCATGCCGGCGGCCGATGCGGCGTTGGGGTTTCGTGGGCGGGACGGGGTGATCGATGCCTTCAACCCGCATCGCACGGCGAACATCGACGAGTGGCTGCTGCGGTTGCGGCGCGAGCAGCTCGATTACACGCTGCAGGCCGAGATCGGCAGCGGCGGGCGCGGCGGGGCGGTGGATGGCCGTCCAACCTTCGGTGTGTCGGCAACCTGGTTCACCGAGTCAACCACCACCCGGGTCGCCCTCGTCGGCGAGGCGCGCGAAGACAGCCTGCTCTCCTTCACCGGGCAGCGCGATCCGGTTTCCGGCAGGCGCTGGGGAGCAGTGCACGAGACCCGGATCGAACTCAACCCCTACGTTGCCACCGGCGAACATCAGGGGGTGTCGTTCAAGGTCGAGCACGGCTGGCTCAATGGCAGGCACGTCCGCTCAAATCAGCGCTCGGCCGTGCGCATCGACTACAGTCGCGACCTCTGGCCGGGCGACGGGGGGAACCACCTGCGTGCCGGCCCTTTCGCCTCCTGGACCGGCTACCAGCACAACCTGAGCCATTACACCTTCGGCCACGGGGGCTATTACAGCCCCGAACGCGATGTTCGGGTCGGGTTGCAGTTCGACGCGCTCACCGGCGGCGACCGCGACTGGCTCGCCCAGCTGCGGGGCGCGACTGCCTGGGGCAGTGTGCGAGAGGCCGCGGCGCCACGCTTTCCCGGTCAGGGCTTGGACGGTGCGGATTACACTGAGTCACGTAACACCGGGGTGGGCGGTGACGCCGAATTCCGCGCTGCATGGCGGGTGTCATCGCACCTTATTGTCAGCGTCAATGCCGGGGTGGCGAGTGCCCCTCGTTTTGACCAGTGGTGGGTTGGCGCCGGGCTGCGGATTCCGCTGGAAGCCCGACATCGACTACGCCCGGACGATCTCTATGGCGTGTTCGACCGGCGCGACTGAGCCACTCGCGCCCTTGCCGGGTCCAGGGATACAGTGATGGTAGCGGTCTTTTGAGTGCTGGAAGGCGAGGGGGCCAGTTTTCTGGAGCATCTGGCCGCCGGCGTGGCCCGGTTGCAGCAGGTCGGTACCGACCCTGCCGTGGACTGATCCGCCACGGGGAAAGGTTCATGGCTGCGAAATGCCTCATGCCTTGATTTGTCAAACGAAATCAAATCGGCTACGCTAACCGGCCGCCACGGCCGCCCTGATGCGGTCGGTTCATCGTAAACGTAATCATCGCAGCCCATGATCCTCACCCTCAACCAGCTTGAGCGGCACCTGTTCAGGGCCGCCGATATCCTGCGCGGGCGCATGGATGCCTCCGAGTTCAAGGAGTACATCTTTGGCATGCTCTTCCTGAAGCGCTGCTCGGACGTCTTCGAGCAGCGCCGGGAGGAGGTTCGTGACCAACTCAGGCAGGCGGGGGTGGGGGAGGCTGATATGGCCCCGCAGATCGAGATGCCCGACTGGTACCGCGCCACCTTCTATGTGCCGCCCCGGTCCCGCTGGACGTATCTGCTCAAGGAAGCCCATCACGGAGTGGGCAGCGCCCTCAACAAGGCACTGGCCGGCCTGGAAGAACACAACCCCAGCCTGGCCGGGGTGCTGGAGCACATCGACTTCACCCGCAAGGTGGGTTCCACCACCCTGCCGGACAAGAAGCTCCGGGATCTGATCGTTCACTTCAGCGAATACCGCCTGCGCAACGAGGACTTCGAGTTCCCCGACCTGCTGGGCGCGGCCTACGAGTACCTGATCCGCGACTTCGCCGATTCCGCCGGCAAGAAGGGCGGTGAGTTCTACACCCCGCGCCCGGTGGTGCGCATGATGGTGCGGCTGATGAATCCCCAGGAGGGCCACAGCGTGTACGACCCCTGCATGGGTTCCGGTGGGATGCTGATCCATGCCAAGGAGTACCTGGAAGAGCAGGGCGGCAATCCCCGCCTCCTCAACCTCTTCGGCCAGGAAGCCTCCGGCTCGGTCTGGGCCATCGCCAAGATGAACATGCTGCTGCACGGCGTGAATAGCGCCGACCTGCGCAACGAAGACACCCTCACCGACCCACAGCATGTGGAGGGCGGCGAACTCAGGCGTTTCGACCGCATCCTCACCAATCCGCCGTTCTCCATCGGCTACACCCCCAGCCCGCACTTCCCCGAGCGCTTCCACTACGGCAGCGTGCCGGAGGGGGCCAAGAAGGCCGACCTGATGTTCCTGCAGCACATGGTGGCCTGCCTCAAGTCCGATGGCCGCCTGGCCACCGTCATGCCCCACGGCGTGTTGTTCCGGGGCGGTGACGAGAAGCGCATCCGCGCCGGTCTGCTGGAGGATGATCTGGTGGAGGCGGTGATCGGCCTGGCGCCCAATCTCTTTTACGGCACCGGCATCCCCGCCAGCGTCCTGGTGCTGCGGGCCAAGGGGGCCAAGCCCGACGAGCGTCAGGGCCGGGTGCTGTTCATCAACGCCGACCGGGAATTCTTTGAAGGCCGCGCCCAGAACCATCTGCTGCCGGAGCACATCGAGAAGATCGCCAGCACCTATGATGCCTTCGAGGATGTGCCCGGCTTCGCCCGGGTGGTGCCGCTTTCGGAGTTGCGGGACAACGACTACAACCTCAACATCCGCCGCTACGCCGACAACACCCCGCCGCCGGAGCCCCAGGATGTACGCGCCCACCTCCTGGGTGGCGTGCCGGTGGCCGAGATCGACGCCAAACGCCCGCTGTTTGATGCCCAGGGCCTCGACCCCCTGGCGCTGTTCACCCCGAGGGCGGATGACCCCGACTACGTGGATTTTGCCGGGCATCTGACCGAAAAACGCGACCTCAAACCCGCCATCGAGGCCGATGCCGGCCTCACCGCCAAGGAAGCCCGAGTGATGGCCGCCTTCGAGTGCTGGTGGAGCGAGCACGGTGGCAGCATCACCGGCCTGTCCGGTAACGGGGGCCGCCTCACCCAACTGCGGGACGAACTGCTGGGCAGTTTCTCGTCAGCCCTGGAACCCACCGCCATGCTGGATCGTTTTGCGGTGCGCGGCATCATTGCCGGCTTCTGGTTCGACAACAAGAACGAGTTCCGCACCCTGCAGGCCCGTGGTTGCCTGGGCGTGGTGGACGCCTGGCGCACCGCCATCGTGAGCCTTTTGGAAGACGAGCAGAGCAAGGCCAATCCCCTCGACCACCGTTTGGTCCACTTCCTGATGGAGGACTATGTGGCGGAACTGGAAGAGCTGGCCGCCCGCAAGGCCGAACTGGACGCCCGCATCAAGGCGGCCGAGGCCAAGCCCGAGGGCGATGACGGCGACGAGTCAGAATCCGACAACGGCGAGGACGACGACGCCCCGACGCCGGAGCAGATCAAAGCCTGGAAGAGCGAGCGCACCCAGGTCAGGAAGCAGCACAAGGCCAAGGTGGCCAGCTTCGAGGCACACCTGAACGCCGCCGTGGACGCCCTGGACGAGCCGGCCGCCGCCGAACTGGTGGGCACCATCCTGCACAACGACCTCAAGGGCATCCTGGAGCGCTACATTCGCCAGCAGCGCCAGCAGGTGATCGCGGCGTTCGAGACCTGGTGGGACAAGTATCGGGTGACGCTGGGGGAGATTGAGGCCGAGCGGGATGCGGCTGCGAAGGAGTTGCGGGGGTATTTGGAGGGGTTGGGTTATGTCTGATTATCCGCAGCTACTTTCTGAATTGCCAAGTGACTGGAGCATTCTTTTCATCGAGGAGATTGGGGAAGTTATCAGCGGCGGCACCCCTAGTCGAAGTAATCCCCGGTATTGGGGGGGTGATATTCCATGGGTCACTCCTGGTGAGGTGACAGGGCTTGGAAGGAAGTGCTTGGAGAAAACGAATGAAAAGATTACCACTGAAGGTCTGGTGCGAAGTGGCGCAAAGTTGCTGCCGCCCAATAGCCTGCTGATCACAACGCGCGCCTCGTTAGGTGCAGCGGCTCTCAATGCGGCTCCGGCAACGACGAATCAAGGCTTCAAGAGCATAGCTTTTACCAAGGATTTTAGTGCTGACTATTATTATCACTGGTCAACGAAGTTAAAAGATGAGTTGGTGCGCCTCGCATCTGGAACAACTTTCCTTGAAATATCCGGTTCTCAGTTCCGAAAGATCTGTGTGCCGGCGCCACCACATGCTGAACAGCTAAAAATCGCCCGCATCCTCGACACCCTCGACACCCAGATCCAGAAAACCGAGGCGCTGATCGCCAAGCTGGAGAAGGTCAAGGAGGGCCTGCTCCACGACCTGCTGACCCGCGGCATCGACGAGAACGGCCAGCTCCGCCCCAGCCCCGAGCAGGCGCCGGAGCTTTACAAGGATTCGCCGCTGGGGTTGTTGCCAAAGGATTGGTCAATTAATAACGTGGCCTCCATTGGCCAAGTGAAAGGCGGAAAGAGACTTCCATATGGACATGACTACAGCTCGCAAGAAACATGCTTTAGATATTTAAGGGTTACCGATTTTTATGGTAAACCATACTGCGCGGGTCGCCTGGAACCTCTTGACGAAGCCACATTCAATATTCTCTCACGCTACGAGATACAGCCGGGTGACGCATTCGTATCTATAGCGGGCTCCATAGGCTATTTCGGTATTCACTCCCCTGCTGATGCCGAAAGTTATCGAGTGATATTGACGGAAAACGCTGCACGCATCGTGTTGAATAGCAGCATTCACCCCGAATACTTTGCCTTCGCCATGAACTCCGAAACCTCCCAGAAGCAGGTCGAGGCAGAGAAAGGGACAGGGGGTGGCGTGCCAAAGTTGGCTCTTTTTCGCGTTGAGCAAATACTTTTTCCCACTCCTGACTACGGTGAGCAAAAAGAGATCGTCAAGAGAGCTACGTCTCTTTCAAGCCGCATCGCTAACGAGAGGCTTAGATTAGACAAAATGAAGGCTCAAAAACAGGGCCTCATGAACGACCTCCTCACCGGCCGCGTCCGCGTCACCCCGCTGCTCGACCAGGCCCAGACCCCCACCCCGGCATAGACCGAGACACCCGCAACATCAGGATCACATCACACAGGGAGTCGCAATGACCACCTTCGACAGTACCAAGCGCTCTCTCCCGGAACTGCTCAAGGACATCACCACCGGCAAGATCCAGCTCCCCGATTTTCAGCGCGGCTGGGTGTGGGACGACGACCACGTGCAGAGCCTCCTGGTCAGCATTGCCCGCTCCTTCCCCGTGGGCGCGGTGATGCTGATGGAGACCGGTGGCGAAGTGCGTTTCGAGACCCGCCCGGTGGAGGGCATCGACCCGGACAGGGTGACCCAATCCCCGGATCAGCTGATCCTCGACGGTCAGCAGCGCCTCACCAGCCTGACTCAGGCGGTGGGTCTGGACACTCCGGTGAATACCCGTACCAGCAAGGGCAAGCCCATCAAGCGCCACTACTATTTTGATATCCGCACCGCCCTGGAGGGGGAGGATCGCCTGGAGGACGCGGTGATCGCGGTGGACGAGCATCGCCAGACCCGCAAGAACTTTGGCCGGGACGTGGATATCGACCTGTCCACCCGCCAGTTGGAGTGCGAGCAACTGTACTTCCCCTGCGACAAGCTGCTGTCACCCAACGACTGGGCCGGTGACTTGTTCAAGTACAACAAGGACGAGATCGGCACCTACTTCCAGTTCCAGGAAAAGATCATCAGTGCCTTCTCCGCCTATCAACTGCCGGTGATCGAACTGAAAAAGGAGACCTCCAAGGAGGCGGTCTGTCTGGTGTTCGAGAAGGTGAACACCGGGGGTGTGCAGTTGTCGGTGTTCGAGTTGATCACCGCCAGCTATGCCGCCGAGGGCTATAACCTGCGGGACGACTGGTTCGGCTCCGACATCCGCAAGGTGGCCTCCCGCAAGGCCCGTTTCGAGGCCCACGAGTTGCTCCGGGACGTGCAGAGCACCGACCTGCTTCAGGCCATCACCCTGCTGCACACCCGGGAGCGCAAGCTGGATGACCTCCGTGCCGGCAAGACGGGCAAGCAGGTGCGCCCGGTCAGTGCCAAGCGCGCCTCCGTCCTGGACCTGCCCCTGGAAGCCTACCGGCGCTGGGCCGATGCGGTGGAAAAGGGCTTTGTCGAGGCTTCCTATTTCCTCAAGGGCGAATGTTTCTACAGCCGCCGCGAGCTGCCCTATGCCACCCAGCTGGTGCCCCTGGCCGCAGTGATGACCTTGCTGGGCAAGCGCTGGCGGGAGCCGCGTATCCACGCCAAGCTCTCCCGCTGGTTCTGGAGCGGTGTGCTGGGGGAGCTTTACGGCGGCGCCGTGGAAACCCGCATCGCCCTGGACCTGGAGGAGCTGATGATCTGGTTCGAGGATGATGCCGAACTGCCTCGCACCGTGATCGATGCCTCTTTTGATCCCACCCGCCTGGAGTCGCTGCGCAGCCGTAACAGCGCCGCCTACAAGGGCATCAATGTGCTGATCCTTCGCGAAGGCGCCGAGGATTTCTTCTGGAAGGGTGACATCCAGGCACTGGATAACCAGGGCGTCGAACTCGACATCCACCATATCTTCCCCCGCGCCTGGTGCCAGGCTCAGGGCCTCTCCTATCGCGTCTATGATTCCATCATCAACAAGACGCCGATCTCCGCCAGGACCAATCGCATGATCGGCGGTGATGCGCCTTCGGCCTATCTGGCCCGTCTGCAGGGTCATCAGCAGGTCCAGCTTGACGATGGGGCGATGAACGCCATCCTGGAAGGCCACCGCATCCCCGCCGAGACGTTGCGCGCCGATGATTTTGATGCTTTCTACCAGCAGCGCAAGCGCCGTCTGCTGGAGATCATCGAGAAGGCCATGGGCAAGAAGTCGCTGGTGGGGTCGGATGAGGGTGGAGACGTGGTGGAGGATGCTCTCATTCAGTAAAGGTCTAAAGGTCGAGATGGGGTACTTCAGGAGCTACAATCTGATCGAGGTTCATTTTCCGGGAGAGGCCCATGACAACTCTGACCATTGATTTGCCGGATGGCTTGGCCAAAGCGGCCAAGGACGCCGGATTGCTCGACCCGCATGCCATTGAAGCGATGTTGCGCGAGCACTTGCGCCGCCACGCGATCGACGACCTGTTCACCGCCGCCGATAAGCTGGCGGCAGCAAATTTTCCATCAATGACCATGGAAGAGATTCAACAGGAAGTAAACGCGGTGCGGGCGCAGGGGCAGAAACGTGCGTCTGGTGCTTGACACCAACATCGTGGTGTCAGGTTTGATTTGGGGCGGTGTGCCGCGCCAATTACTCACCTGGGCAAGGGATGGTCGCGTAACACTGTATACCAGCAGTGCATTGCTGGATGAACTGGCTGATGTTCTTTCCCGCGACAAGTTCGCGGAGTTACTCGAATCCCAAGAACTCAGTCCGACCTTCCTTATGCAGCGTTACGGCATGTTGGCCAAGTTGGTTACGCCACAACCCATTGAGCGCACCGTCCGGGATGTGGACGACGATGTGGTGATCGCCACGGCATTGGCTGCTCAGGCCGATATCATTGTGACCGGCGACAACGATTTGCTGGTGCTGCATCCCTGGCAGGGAATCCAGATTCTTAATGCCACCAGCGCTTTGAACATTTGCACCACTGGGTCTCAGGGCAGCGCCGCCCCGGTTCAGGTGGCCGGGTGAGGGCCAACAAGCTCGGAACCACCGAACCACGGAGCAGCCGCAACATGACAGGTCCCGAGTATAAGGACGTCGAAAAGCCCTTCATCGACCAGTTGGTGGGGCAGGGCTGGGACTTCCTGGCCGGCTCGGTGGACGACCCGGCCGTGACCCACCGCGACAGCTTCGCCCAGGTGGTGATGGAACCGCTGCTGCGGGAGCAGCTGCGCGCCATCAACCTGCGCGACGGCAAGCCCTGGCTCGATGATGGGCGATTGGACCAGGCGGTGGCGGCCATCACCCGGCTCCCCGCCAGCAAGGTGCTGGAGGCGAATCAGCAGGCCACCGATCTGCTGCTCAATGGTCTGTCGGTGGAGGGCCTGGAAGGGTGGGACGGGGGCCGTGGCCAGACGCTGCGATACATTGACTGGGATGAACCTGCCAACAACGTCTTCACCGTGGTCAACCAGTTCAAGGTGAAGTGCCCGCCCGGCCATGATGGCGCCAAGGGCCATGTGATCCCCGACCTGGTGCTGTTCGTCAACGGCATCCCGCTGGTGGTGGTGGAGTGCAAGAGTCGCAGTGCGCCGGAGGGGATCAGTCAGGCGGTGGACCAGTTGCGTCGCTACCATGATCAGCGCTGGCTGGACGGAGAAGTGGGAGAGCACGAGGGGGCACCGGCCCTGTTTGCCACCACCCAGTGCCTGGTGGCCAGCAACTTCGACGATGCCCGGGTGGGCACCGTCGGTGCCCGCTTTGCCCACTACCTGAGCTGGAAGACGGTGGCTCCCCGGCGCGAAGCGGAGGTGGCCCTGGACCTGGGCGTGGCGGATCTTTCCGCCCAGCAGCGCCTGATCGCCGGGATGCTGACCCAGGCCAATCTGCTGGACATCGTGCGCCATTACACCCTGTTCATGAACCTGGGCGGCCAGACCATCAAGCTGGTCTGCCGCTATCAGCAGTTCCGTGGGGTGACCCGGGCCGTGGAGCGGCTGAAACAGGGCAAGACCCGGCGACAGGATGGAGAAGCGGATCGCCGTGGCGGCATCGTCTGGCACACCCAGGGCAGCGGCAAGAGCCTGTCCATGGTATTCCTGGTCCGTAAGCTACGCACCGACCCCGCCCTGCGCCGCTTCAAGGTGGTGGTGATCACCGACCGCAAGGATTTGCAGACCCAGCTTTCCGATACCGCCAGACTTACCGGCGAGAGCGTGGAGAAAGCAGGCAACACCACCGAACTCAAGAAACTGCTGGCCCGGGATGGCCCCGGTCTGGTGTTCGGCACCATCCAGAAATACCGCGACCCGGATGCCGAAGGGGAGGGCGATGCCTATGAGATCCCCGAGGGCCGGGGGCTGGACTGGGCGCACCGGGATGTGGCCGAGCCTGACCCCTTGAGTGGCGGTCGTACCCCGAAGAAGCCCAGCCTGAGCGCGCCATTCGAAGTGCTCAACACCAGCGAGGACATCCTGATCCTGGTGGACGAGGCCCACCGCACCCAGGCCGGCGACCTGCACGCCAACATGATGCGTGCCCTGCCCAACGCGGCCCGCATCGGCTTCACCGGCACGCCCATCATCATGGGCGACAAGAAACGCACCCACGACATCTTCGGCGAGTACATCGACCGCTACACCATCAAGGAGGCGGAGCAGGACGGCGCCACCGTGCCCATCCTCTATGAGGGACGCACCGCCAAGGGGGCGATCAAGGACGGCGCCAGCCTGGATGGTCTGTTCGAGGACCTGTTCCGGGACCATAGCCCGGAAGAACTGGAGGCGATCAAGAAGAAGTACGCCACCAAGGGGCAGATCTTCGAGGCACCACAACTGGTCCGGGAAAAGGCCCAGGACATCCTGCGTCACTACGTCACCCATATCCTGCCCAACGGCTACAAGGCCCAGTTGGTGGCCTACAGCCGCCGCGCCGCGTTGCGCTACGTGGAGGCCCTGGAGGCAGCCCGCACCGAACTGCTGGAGGAAGCCCTGGCCCTCTCCCCCGAGGACAAGGCACTGGATGATGCCCAACTGCTCACGCGGCCCCCACGGGTGAAGGCGTCGATCCAGGCCTGGCGCCATCGCCAGGTGCTGCGCCAGTTAGCCTTTGCCGTGGTGTTCAGCAGCGGCAACAACGATGACCCCGCCTGGGCAAAGTGGAGCGACCGGGCCGCCGTCGAGCGCCATATCCTGCGCTTCAAGAAGCCCCTGCCGCCGCTGGACGGCACGCCGCCCACCGATGCCGCCAAGCACGATCCGCTGGCCTTTTTGATCGTCAAGAGCATGTTGCTCACCGGTTTCGATGCCCCCATCGAGGGGGTGATGTACCTGGACCGGTCCCTGCGGGAGGCGGAGTTGCTGCAGGCCATTGCCCGGGTCAACCGCACCGGCCACGGCAAGACCCACGGCATCGTGGTGGACTACTTCGGCGTGGCCAACCACCTCAAGGAGGCCCTGGCCGCCTACAGTGAGGAGGACATCGAGGGTGCCCTGCGGAGCCTCAAGGACGAGATCCCGCTGCTGCGGGACCGCCATCTGCGAGTGATTGATGTGCTGCGCGGGCAGGGCGTGGATGACCTGGACGATACCGAGGAAGCGGTGCGGGCGCTGGCGGACGAGCGGGTGCGGGCGGAGTTCGTGGTCAAGCTCAAGGCGTTCAATCGCGGCCTGGACGACGTGCTGCCGCGTCCCGAGGGGCTGGAGTTCGTGAATGATGCCAAGCGGCTTGCCTATATCCACGCCCTGGCCCGCAACCGTTACAAGGACACCCCGGAACTGGGCCGGGACATCGGCAACAAGGTGCGCAAGCTGATCGACGATTACGTGATCTCGCTGGGCATTGATCCGCGCATCCCGCCGGTGCAACTCACCGATGCCGAGTTCGATGCCCACCTGGGCCGCCAGGTGGGCGATCGCGCCAAGGCCTCGGAGATGGAGCACGCAGTTCGCTCTCACGTGCGCAAGCACATGGACGAAGACCCGGTGAAGTACGGGCGGCTCAGCGAGCGCCTGGAGGAGCTGCTTCAGCAACTGGATGGCCAGTGGGCCGAACAGGTGGAAGCCCTGGAGGGCCTGATCCACCAACTCCGTGAAGGCGCCGCCATCGACGGTGAGGCGATCCCGGACATGCCCGCCCATGCCGAGCCCTTCTGGCGGGAGCTGGTGGCCAGTAGCGGCCTGACACCGGAGTCCCTGGACGCGGCCCAGGCCAACAGGCTGCTGGAAGCCACCGAGGAACTGGTGGCCCGGATCCAGCAGGACATCACCATCCCCGACTTCTGGAAGCCCTCGCACATCCCGGATCAGGAAGCCCTGCGTCAGCACCTGTTCACCACGCTGATGATCCGGCGGCTGGTTCCCTTCGACCGTGCCAGCGAGGTGGCGCAGCGGTTGCTGGACCTGGCCCGGAGCAATCACGACAAGCTGGCGAACGCATGATCCGGTTGTCCGTGGATGATCTCACCTTCGAGGTACGGGAAAGCGCCCGCCGCAAGACCCTGGAGATCACCGTGGACCGGGGCGGCGAGTTGATCATTTCGGCGCCCTCGGGCACCGATGAGCAGCACCTGCGCGACTTCGTGGTGGAAAAGCGGCTGTGGATCTACCGAAAGTTGGCGGAGAAGGCCGAGAGCCGCCGCCGGTTGCCGCAAAAGCAGTACGTCAACGGCGAGGGATTCCTCTACCTTGGCCGCAGCTACCGGCTCAAGCGCGTACCCGATGATGCCCAGGACGCCCCGCTCAAGCTCGTGGCGGGGCGCTTCCAGCTTCGCGAGGACGCCCTGCCCAATGCCCGGGAACACTTCATCCGCTGGTACAGCGCCCGCGCCACGGACTGGCTGACCGCCAGGGTGAAGGCGCAGGCCCGGCGCATGGGGGTGGAGCCGGCGGGCGTGAAGGTCCAGGACCTGGGCTATCGCTGGGGCTCCTGCGGCAAGGGAAACCGGGTCTACTTCCACTGGAAGACCATCCTGCTGCCCCGCCCTATCGCCGAGTATGTGGTGGTGCATGAACTGGTTCACCTGCACGAACCCCATCACACCCCTGCGTTCTGGCGTCGCCTGGAGCGGGTCATGCCGGATTATGAGCAGCGCAAGGGCTGGCTGGCCCGGCATGGGATCGAGGTGGAGGGGGTTTGAACAGGTGAGCCGCTTCAGAACGCGTTCCGCCACCCCCCTGGACGGCGCCGATACCGACCCGTGTCAACGGAATCTTGCGCCGGCATGAAAATCCTCCCACAGTCTATGCTATCTTCGGCAACGGGCTTGGCCGTCTGGGACATGGCAGTCTCTCGGGGTGGCCCGAAAGATCCAAAACCATCAAGACATCCCAGGCAACCCTCGATGGTTGCCCGTACTCCCAGGAGGAGTGTTGCCATGTTGAGAAGTTGTTTCCGCTGGGCGGGTGTTGCCGCCCTGAGCTGCATGCTGATGACCGCGGGGGCGGCGTCGGCACAGGATCGTGCCGGGTGGCCGAATTCGGTCAACATTGGTACGGCATCCCAGGGTGGGACCTACTTCATCTACGGTGCCGGCTGGGGCGGCATGATCCAGGAAATGGTGGGTGTCAATGCCTCCGCCGAGGTGACCGGTGGCCCGACCCAGAACATGGTGCTGGTGCATCAGGGTCGTCTGGAATTCGGCATGACCACCATGGGTCCCGCCCGCGAAGGCTGGGACGGTCAGTTGGAAGTGGCCCGTGGTCTGCAGACCCGCGACGTGCGTGCCCTCTTCCCCATGTACCAGACCCCCCTGCAGGTGGTGGCACTGAAGCGCTCCGGCATCAGCAGCATCTCCGACCTGGACGGCAAGCGCGTCGGCGTGGGTCCCCGTGGCGGTACCGCCAGCGTATTCTGGCCCCGTTTCTTCAACGACCTGGGCCTTAACGTGCGTGTCCGCTACGGCGGCGCCGCCGACCAGGTGGGTCAGGTGCAGGACGGCATGCTGGATGCCTTCGCCTTCGCCGCCGGCGTACCCATCTCCGCCTTCAGCCAGATCGAGGCCCAGCAACCGGTGAACATCTTCTCCCTTAACGAGGAAGAGATCGCCAAGGTCACCCAGAATCATCCGGTGAGCCGCTTCGTCATCCCCGCCAACACCTACCGCACCGTGGCTGAAGAGCAGCCCACCGTGGCCCTGTGGAACTTCGCCATTGCCAACAAGAACATGCCGGAGTCCTTCGTCTACGAGATCATGAAGGCGGTGCTGGACAACAACGATCGCATGGTGACCATCCACCGCTCCGCCGAGGAAACCCTGGCCGAGAACATGGTCCACAACACCTTCATGTGGTTCCATCCGGGGGCGGTGCGTTACTACAAGGAGCGGGGCATCGAGGTGCCCGAGCACCTGATTCCGCCCGAGTACAAGGACTGATCGAGGACTGATCGAGAACCCGGAAAGGTTCGCTGCTTTGGGCCGCGCTGAGCGCGGCCCAAAGTGTTTTATCCGGAAAACCGGCTGACTCAACCTGTACGTTCAGAAGATCCTCCCCATGACGAGCTCCGAAAAATCGGGCCCCATTGATGCTGCGTCCCTTGCCGATGCCGAAGAGGGCATGTCATCACAGCGGAATCTCACCCGCTGGCAAAAGGTGCTGCTGTTCTTCCTCGGCCTGACCTATACCAGTTTCCACCTCCTGGTCCTCAACGTCATTCCCATGGAAACCTGGGCTTTCCGCATCGTCCACGTGGCGGGTGCCCTGGTGATCGGTTTTGCCATCGTGGCCGCCTGTGTGCCACCGGCGGATCCACGAAAACGACGATGGTTCCTGGAGTTGCTGCCCATGGTATTGACCGTGGGTCTTGCCCTCTACGCCCTGGCGGCCATGGCCGTCGCGCTGTACATGAAGTTGCGCCTGGGCCACGACACCTACAGTCTGCCCGGGTGGATATTCCAGACTTTCAGCTGGGCGCTGCTGGCCAGCGTCGTGCTGGGCATCGTCTTTGCCTGGATGTTCAAGCCCCGTTCCGATCGCATCGGCTGGTATGACTGGTCCCTGATGGCGGCCAGCATCTCGGTCTGTGCCTACCTGCTGTCCAACCTGGACGTGCTGCAGTTCCGCATGGGCGTGATCCCCGAGCAGACCGATTTCTGGGTCGCCACGGCCGGTATCCTGCTGATCCTGGAGTTGACCCGGCGGGTGGCGGGCATGGCCCTGGTGGTGATCGCCGGTATCTTCATTCTTTACGGTTTCGTCGGCCCCTGGCTGCCGGGCGTCCTGGAGCACAGCGGTTATGATGCCGACCGTTTCATCACCTACATCTACACGGACAACGGCATCCTTGGCCCCACCACGGCGGTGTCCTCCACCTACATCGTGCTGTTCATCGCCTTTGCTGCCTTCCTGCAGGCTTCCAAGGTGGGTGACTACTTCGTCAACTTCGCCTTTGCCGCCGCCGGTCGCGCCCGCGGTGGCCCGGCCAAGGTGGCGGTGTTTGCCAGCGGCCTGATGGGCATGATCAACGGCACCTCCGCGGGTAACGTGGTGGCCACCGGTTCCCTGACCATCCCCCTCATGAAGCGGGTGGGGTACAAGCCCCGCAGCGCCGGCGCCATCGAGGCGGCGGCTTCCACCGGCGGGCAGATCATGCCCCCGGTGATGGGGGCGGGTGCCTTCATCATGGCGGAGGTGACGGGGATTCCCTATACCGACCTGATCATTGCCGCCCTGATCCCGGCCCTGCTGTACTTTGCCTCCGTCTACTTCATGGTGGACATGGAAGCGGCCAAGACCGGCATGAAGGGGCTGCCCTCCAAGGATCTGCCCCAGATCGGTAAATTGCTGCGTCAGGTCTACCTGTTTGCCCCCATCATCATCCTCATCGGTGCCCTGTTCATGGGTTACTCGGTCATTCGCGCCGGTACGGTGGCCCTGATGAGTGCCGTGGTGGTGAGCTGGCTGACGCCGTTCCGTCTCGGGCTGTTCGGGTCCGCCCGCGCCCTGGAACTGGCGGCCCGCATGTCCATCCAGCTGATCGCCGTCTGTGCCTGTGCCGGGATCATCGTGGGTGTGATCGGCCTGACCGGGGTGGGTCTGCGCTTCTCCTCCCTGCTCCTGGGCGTGGCCGAGAACAGCCAGCTGCTGGCCCTGCTGTTTGCCATGTGCATCTCCGTGTTGCTGGGCATGGGCATGCCCACCACGGCGGCCTACGCGGTGGCGGCATCGGTGGTGGCACCGGGTCTGATCCAGATGGGCGTGGCCCCGTTGGTGGCACACTTCTTCGTGTTCTACTTTGCGGTGATCTCCGCCATCACCCCGCCGGTGGCCCTGGCGGCCTACGCGGGGGCGGCGATTGCGGGTTCCGAACCCATGCGCACCTCGGTGACCGCCTTCAAGGTGGGCCTGGCGGCGTTCATCGTGCCGTTCATCTTCTTCTATCATCCGGCCCTGCTGATGGAAGGTGAGTGGACCGAGATCGCCCAGAGCTTTGCCACTGCCATGATCGGCGTCTTCATGCTCGCGGGTGCGGCCCAGGGCTGGTTCTTCGGGGCGGCGGGATGGCCCATCCGCGTACTGCTGTTTGCCGGTGCGCTGATGGCCATCTCCGGGGATCTGCTCACCGACCTGGTGGGTCTGGGGCTGGCGGTGATCCTGTTCCTGTGGCAGCGAAAGATGGCCAGGAGCAAGCCGGCGCCGGCTACTGATTCCTGAGCCATGTCGCCGACGGTCCGGCCCCGTTGCGGGGCCGGACCAGGCACTGAAGGTGTCGCTCCGAATCGAATCCGAATCGAAAAGGAGAAATTAACAGTTGCTTGATTTATTATCAAAGCAATCCATAATTACTCATTATGAGTAGCAGATACAGCATAGGTGAGTTTGCCAAGCGCATTGGGCGGTCAGTACAGACCGTGCGGCGTTGGGAGCGGGAGGGGAAGTTGCAGGCCAAGCGCCTGCCCTCTGGGCATCGGTATTTCGATGAGTCCGATGTTCGCCTGATGCTGGGTGGGGTACCCAAGACGCGCGATGTGGTGGTGTATTGCCGGGTCTCCAGCGCTGGGCAAAAAGCCGATCTTGCCTCCCAGGTCAAAGCAATGGAAACCTACTGCCTGGGCGCGGGGATCGCGGTGGATGAGTGGGTTCATGAGATCGGCGGGGGGCTGAACTTCAAGCGCAAGCGTTTTCTCGGCCTGGTCGATCGGATTCAGCGCGGGGAAGTGCGCCTGTTGCTGATCGCCCACAAAGACCGTCTGATGCGCTTTGGGTTTGATCTGTTTGCGCACATCGCCGAGGAAAACGGCTGCGAAATTGTGGTGGTCAATTAGGACTCCCTCTCCCCCGAGCAAGAGATGGTCGAGGATTTGCTGGCGATTGTGCATACCTTCAGTTGCCGGCTGTATGGAATGGGCAAGTACAAACAACAGATCAAGAAGGATTTTCCTGACGTGTCGATCCATGCACCCAAGGACACCTGCGAATGAAGGTCACGCGGATTCTGCATGCCAAGCGCCCGAACCCGGGCAAGGTCGCTGCCTTACGCGAGCAAGCGCGCAGGCTTGGGCAGGTGCGCTCCGAGGTCTGGCAGCGGTTTGGGTCTGTCGGAGGCGTGGGCATGTCGGATCGCCAGATTCGTGACCAATGGCTGAAGGACAAGCGGGTTTTTCCTGTCTCGGCCAATGCCTGGAAAGAGACTCTGCGCGATGCCAAGGGCGACATCACCGCTTGCATGGAAGCCGCCAAGGTCAAGGCGCGCCGCTGCATCTGGCACCACACCCAAGACAAGACCGAGCAAAAGCGCCTGTTCACCGCGCTCAAGGCCAACGACTGGACGAGCGACGCTTATTTGCGCCGGATCATGCGCCGGACTTGGGCGCGCGGGCACACCCACACCCACAACCAGATCATCGTCCGGTCGGACAACTACACCACCTTTCACCTTGGTGGGCGCGCCTGGATCAAGATTCCCGGCCTCGTCAAAGGCGCTCGCATTGCCATCCCGCTCAACACCACCGTCGAACCCACCGGCACCCTGCGGATCATCATCACTGATGATGACCGCGTGGAAATCCACATCACCATCGAGGCCGAGACCACGCAGGATTGCGGTACGCGTACCATCGGGATCGACAAAGGCTACTCCGAGGTGCTGGTCGATTCCGATGGGGAACATCACGGCCCGGAGTTGGGCCAGGTGCTGCGCGAACAATCCGATCGGCTCAAAGCCAAGTATCAGCGCCGATCAAAGCTGCGCGCGCTTGCCAATAACACGCGCAATCCGCGCAAGCGCGAGCGCATCCGCCACTTCAACCTCGGGCGCAAAAAGCTCAATCGGCAGATGGGTAAAACCCATGCGCGGGTTCGCGACATCGTTTTTCAATCGGTTCACGCCGTTGTCGATAAAGCCGCCGTGATTGCGGCGGAAGACCTCACAGCCCCGATGGCGGGCAAGTCCTTCGGTAAGAACATCAATCGCAGGCTTGCAGCCTGGACGAAAGGTGTCATTGTCGAAGCGCTTGATAGCGTTTCGAGCCGCAGAGGTTCTGCGGTCGTTCTGGTCAATCCTGCCTACACATCGCAAATGGATTCCCGTAACGGATGCCTGTTGGGTAAACGCCAAGGGGATCGGTTTCACTGTTTCGACGGGGTTGTGTTGCAGGCGGACCAGAATGCTGCGCAAAACGTGCTGGCAAGATTGTCCGACCCGGACATCGAGCGGTTCACGCCGCATCGAACGGTGAAGGCGATCTTGCAAGCACGGACTGAGCGCCTCCGGTTGGGACTGCTCAACCAGGACTCCAGTTGCTCGCCCGGATCAAACCGGGTGCTATCAACGGAGAGCGAATGACCGAAAAACCACCATGAGCAACTTTGTTTAGGTTTTTAGGAGCAGGCATGAGATGACGGACAAGGCCTATCTGGTGGCCGTGACCGGTACACCCATGGATGGTGTGGATGTGGCCACTGCCAGAGCCCGACTGGCGACCCTGTTCCGGGTGCCGGAAACCCGGGTGGAAGGGATGCTGGCCGGTAAGCCGGTGGTGGTCAAAAAGGGAGTGGACGAGGCGACCGCACGCCGTTACCTTCAGCTGCTGCGAGAGGCCGGGGTGGTGGCACGGATCATGGCCTGCGCCGCCGAACCGACCACCGAAGGGCAGGATGCCGCCCCTGACGCCCCTGCCACAATAGCCGAGTCCGATGGTGGTGCCGGCGCGGCACCGGATCTGACCCTGGCACCACCGGGGGCTGATCTGAGTGACCGGGTGCCGCCTCCCGATCTGGAAGTGGATCTGTCCGGCCTGACCCTGGCGGAACCGGGGGTCACCCTGGGTGAGCACCGGGAAGTGCCGGAACCGAGGATCGATATCCGTCATCTGAGCCTGACCCCCGGGCCCGACCCGAAACCGGAATCCGACCCGATGGCGTCATTTCAGGATCATCATCACGGATGGAACCGGTAGCCACCGTTTTCCCGAGTAAAGAAATCAACTATGATGCGTCATACCCCATCCCAGAGGTATGACGTGATGTTTTCCTTCCTGCGCAAGACCGCCATGCCTACGCCGGAACAGGCCCTGCCCGGGCGGCAGGAAGCCATGCCGGTTCCCGAACACCATTATGTCCTGGGTACCCCCCTCAAGCCTCCCTTTGCCGAGGGCATGGAGACGGCCCTGTTCGGGATGGGCTGTTTCTGGGGCGCGGAGCGGCGGTTCTGGGGGCTGGCCGGTGTTTACAGCACGGCGGTAGGCTATGCCGGTGGCTTCACACCCAATCCCACTTACCGGGAGGTCTGTAGCGGCATGACGGGTCACAACGAAGTGGTCCAGGTGGTGTTCGATCCCGCCCGGATCCGTTATGCCGATCTGCTCAGGACCTTCTGGGAGTCCCACGATCCCACCCAGGGCATGCGCCAGGGCAATGATGTGGGTACCCAGTATCGCTCGGGTATCTATACCCATGGCGCTCACCAGGCGGCGCAGGCGGAACAGTCCCGATCCGCGTTCCAGGCGGCGCTCAAGACCCGCGCCCTGGGCGATATCACCACCGAGATCCTGCCGGCCCCGGTCTTTTACCATGCCGAGGCCTACCATCAGCAGTATCTGGCCAAGAATCCCGACGGGTATTGCGGTCTGGGTGGTACCGGCGTGGTCTGTCCCCGTTGGGAATCCCCCGATCTGGAGCGGGCGCTCTAGGACTCGGGCCGTCCGTGGAGCGGATCCGGTTCCGCCATTTCCAGGATTGCGGTACCCCGTTCCGCCGCCAGGGGACGATCCAGGATCGCCACCGTTCGCGGTCCTCTGCCGCACCCCCGGGCAGCCAGTCGCCGACTCCCCTCCATCCAGCCCATGCCCAGCGCCAGTTGCAGCAGATACCCGGCCGCGCCCGCATCTCCCAGCACGCCCCTCAGGTCCATGGCGGGAGGGTGCGTGTCGGCCAGGGTAGGGGTGTCGCCATCCCGTAGCGGCCAGATCCTGGCGTGGCATCCGTACCATTCCATGGCGGCATCCCACCCCGGATTGCCCGGCAGCACCACGCCGTCCAGATCGAAGGCATCCAGGCCCGCCTGATCCAGGCTGCCCTGCAGGGCCATGGCCCAGGCCAGGTACTCGCCACCCGATGGGTCGGCATGACGGGGTTCCGGGCATGCATCCCAGGCACGGATGTGCGGACCGGTGCCGGACAGGGAGACGGACATGAAGATGGCCGCCTCTCCGGGCACCAGGCCGTCATCTTCATCCCAGGCCGGCCCCGGCCCCTCCGCCGCCAGCGTGGACAAGACCTCCGGTATCAGCAGACTGTCCACGCAACCCAGCATCCAGTGCTGTGCGGGCTGTTCCTGCAGGGCCTCTAGCGCCCTGTCCATGAGTGCCACGGCGGACCCGTCCTGTACCTCGATCCGCAGCCGGGCTCGATGATGCCGGAGTCCCGTTCTCCCCATCCAGTCCCAGATCCGTTCGGGTGCCAGCCAGGGGTGTTCCAGGGTGTCGGGCCGGCAGGGCCAGAGTACCGTGCAGTCTGCCGGCAGCGGGGTTTGCAATGCCTGCTCCAGCACCCGCCGGACACGGTCACGGCCGTCCGGGATATCCTCAAGGGCCGGGGATACCCGCATCCGCCCCTGGCTGTGGTTTGCGCCGGCGATGAGCGCCGCCAGGTGATCGGAAAACTGCTGTGTCCCCATTCCGGTCTGGGTCGCCGCCCACAGGGCCGACGGATCTCCGCCAACGGCCGTCCACAGCCGTGGGCCATGCAGATGCAGGGGCATGGTCATGTCGCAAGTGGTTCCGTAACGGGTATCCGGGCCATGGCCCGGCGCCGGTCTTCCACGATGACCCAGCCTTGTCCCCGGGTATCTGCCGTGGCGGGTATCCCGGCCCGATGAATGTGGTGCAGCAGGCCGGTACCCCCTTCCAGCCAGAGGGTATCGCAGACCGGGGTCAGGGGTTTCATGTCCTGACCCTGGATCCGGCACCATGCCGTGATGGGTTCGGCCGGCAGCCTGAGTCGAAGGGGCTCCACCCCGGGGTGGCCGGACATGGGTTGCAGGCTCAGGATTTCATGGCCCGCCAGCGGCTCCGCCAGTCGCTGATCAGGGGGCGCTTGGTTGAAGGCGTCGGCGGGCAGGGACTCCTGGAAGGGCAGGGTCATGAGTCGCGTGGGCAGCGGTGCCAGGCCGAGCAGCCTTCGGGTCTGGGGGGCGGCATGGCCGGGCACGGGACCCGATCCCATGCGCCGGGACATGAGGCCGGCCCAGGGTCGCGGCCAGCCCCGTCGCCGGGACGTGACGCCTTGCCGGTGCAGGATCTTGTCCAGCAGTATCCGGCCTTCACGGCACAGGGTCAGTTTCAGTGTGCGTGCATCCAGGCCGTCCATGAGTCCGTCCAGGCCGGTGATCAGGACATCGGCCCCCTGCTTGAAAGGGACGGTTTCCGTGGCCCGCAGCAGGGGGCTGTCGCCCGGTTCGCCCTGATAGGCGTCCGCGGTGATCAGGGGGGCGCAGGGATGCAGGGGTTCCGGGTCTTCCCGTGAAGGTACAAACCGGTGTGTGCGCTTGACGACCAGGGTGTACCGGGGCGTTCCATCCCGTGCCCGGCCGGAAAACAGGCCCACGGACCAGGGGCTGCGATTGTACAGTTCAAGTGTCATGGCGCAGCTGTCTCAGGGCTGGGTGGCGCCGATTCTGCCAGGCGCCGGGGGGGATGCCCAAGGGGCGCCCCAGGCCCAGGGAAAGCAGCAGTTGCGGGCCGTCGGTGTCCCGTCCGGCATGGGCTTCGAGCCAGTTCAGCAGGGTCCCGTGGCTGCGGGGCCGCCCCTGCCACAAGGGGATTGTACCCAGGCCGTCGCGCTGGACACGTCGCCACCAGACCATGGCCTGTTCCTGGGGGGACGGTACCGACAGGGGACGCGGCCCCTGGATTCCGGGTAGCGTCAGGCCGCTCACTGCCTCGAAGGCCGGCAGTGCATGGGGCAGGGCGCGAGGATCGGCAAGGGCGCCGATGAGGATGTCGGTGGCGGCGCGGGTGCCGTGCAATGCCAGCCCCCAGGCGGCGGCCGGGTGTTCGGGCAGGGCATCCAGCAGCCTGGGTAGGACCTGCGGCAGACCGGTGGCGCCCAGCAGGCGCAGTCCCTGGGCGGATCCGGCCAGGGACGCTTCATGGCGCTGAATCCGCGATGGTGGGAGCAGGCCGCGCACCAGGCCGCCCCGCAGTTGCCAGCCCAGGGCCTCGGGGGGCAAGGTCGGGTCCGGGTGCCTGAACCAGTCGGCCGGTGCCCATGGGACATCGGCACCCCAGCGCAGGGCCGCCAGGGCCTCATCCGGTGCCGCCGGGACATGGGCCGGGCAGATTTCCGGGGCCGGCACGGCCAGGTGTGCAAGCATCCGCCACCGCCATGGGGCCAGGGTCGGGCATGGGGTCAGGGCCTCAAGCCAGGGTTGGGGGTGTTCGGGCGGCAGATGTTCCAGCAACCAGCCCCAGGGATGCCCGGGATGCTCCCGCAGGCAATCACGGACTTCCTCGGGCGCGGGCGGCCGGGTCGAGAGCCACCGAGCCGCGCAGCGGGTGACGTGAATCAGGTCGCCGCCGTCATCCGGGCAGACCGACGCGGGGTCCCGCGCCAGGATCAGCCAGTGCGCCAGCAGCCGCCGTTCCAGGCGGGCCAGGGGCGTGGCCGGGCCGAGGGCAAGGGCACGGTGATGGCGCAGCATCCGATAACATTGGACGGCCAGCCGTTCATGATCACGCCACAGGGGGAGGATCATGGTGCCACCTCAGTTGAAATGGATGCGGGCCGCCAGGAAATGCATCACCCGCGCCATGATGCCGTGCAGTTCCCGGCCGCGCATCTCCATGCGACCTTCCGGGTCAAGGCTGATGGAGGAGGCACCGCAGCGCAGGTAGAGCCCCTGTTCCGCGCGCAGATGGACCCGACCGTCCCGTTCCGTGAGGGCGGTGCAGGGTGGGGCTTCCCCGTGGTGTCGCAGGCGGTCCAGGACGATGGGGCCGGTGGCGGCCTGAGTCAGGAGCAGGACCCGGTCCCCCGGACGCAGGGCCGGTACGCCCTGGGCATGGGCCATGGGGGCCAGGGTGGCGCCGTCGGGACACTCCACCCAGCGGGCCTCGCCGGCCTGAGCCTCCAGGACCCGGGCCAGGGTGAAGGGGCCGGTCTGTATCATCGGGTCCGGCGACACGGGCCGGACGGGTTTCACCTGAGCTGCCTCCATGGCATCTTCTCCCTGTGATGGCGGTCACGCCGCCGAAAGCATCCATGGGTTCAATCTTGGACCCGGTATCGGCCAAGATCAAGAGCTGCCCGCCCTGGCTGCCGCCACCAAGCCCCGAAACAGGGCCTGATGTCGTGCCTTGTGGGGCAGGAACTCCGGATGCCACTGCACCCCGATGGCCATCGCGCCGTCCCGGACCTCGATGGCCTGGACCACGCCGCTGGGCTCCCGACCGGCGATGACGACCCCTTCTCCCAGGCGATCCACCGCCTGGTTGTGCAGGGCATTCACTGCCAGGGGTTTTGGCCCCACCAGTTGGGCCAGGTGGCAGTCCGGTTCCAGCGTCACCTGCTTGCGAGGCAGAATGCTGCGTACCTGAGGACATTCCCGGTAGAAACCGCTCAGTTCCTGATGCAGCGTGCCGCCATGCACCACGTTCAGCAGCTGCATGCCCCGGCAGATGCCCAGCACCGGCAGATTGTGTTCCCGGGCGGTGCGGATCAAGGCTTCTTCCAGTCGGTCCCGGCCCTGATCCTCGCCTTCCAGGCGGGTGAAAAGGGTCCGTCGCAGCAGCCATAGCAGGGGGTAGAACACGAACCCCAGCAGCCGCTGTCGTCCGCTGCGTTCAGCGGCCTCGATTTCCTTCATCAGACTCAGCGGGTCCTGACCGTAAAGGCCCGGGTCCACGTCGGCGCCGCCGCCGATCACCAGGCCATCCAGGCCGGTGCCGTCATGGGGACGGGCGGGGGTGATCCGCAGTGGTCTGCCCCCGGCCCGCAGGATGCACCAGGCGGTCATCAGCCAGGCCGCCATGCCCCCCTGGTCGGGGCCGGTGACGCCGATACGAGGTCTGTGTGTCATGTTCCGCTCCGTAGCCAGTCGCTCACCTGGGCAGCCCAGCGGCGTCCCTT
This sequence comes from Ectothiorhodospira sp. PHS-1, assembly GCF_000225005.1. NCBI lineage: Bacteria > Pseudomonadati > Pseudomonadota > Gammaproteobacteria > Chromatiales > Ectothiorhodospiraceae > Ectothiorhodospira > Ectothiorhodospira sp. PHS-1. The sequence continues at coordinate 27,838 of NZ_AGBG01000002.1, forward strand.
GTCCAGCAGGGTTTCCTCGGGCCGGTTCAGGTAGGCGTGGGCCATGGCCGCCAGCCGTGGAGGATCCTCCGCCAGACGCTCCACCGCCACCCAGCCGTTCCAGGGCACGCTCAGGTCCCAGTCCGGCTCGTCGATCCGGCAGTCCGGCAGGCGATAGTGGAAGGTGGGCCGGGGGCGGATCAGGTGATGTTCCACCGGTGCCGCCTCGATCTGCCCGGGGGACAGATGGGCGAACAGGGGCAGCATGTCCAGGGGACGGTTGCGGGTGGGGTTGTCGGTCAGGTAGTCGTCGATGAGCCGTTCCAGATCCGGGGCATAGTCCGGTTGCAGGATGCGTTGCTCCCAGCTGGGAGGGAAGGGCTCCACGAAGGGTGTCAGTCGCCGTGACAGGTCCGTCTGCGCCTCTTCCAGCAGCCAGTCATGGAGCAGCAGGAAGGCTTGCAGGTGCCGCAGGATGGAATCGACATCCTGCCGGGCCAGCTCCAGATTGAGCTGCAGGCCGAAGGCATAGACCAGGGAAGCGTGAGTGCCCCTGGCGCCGGCTGCCCGCAGGCGTGCCCGCAGCTGGTCCAGTTCCGGCAGGGCGTCATGGGGGATGGGCGGGGCCACCACTTCGTGGGGGACGATCAGCCCCGCCACTTCCGCCAGGGCGCGTTCCAGGGTGCCCGGTTCCGCCTCCCGGTCCACCGTGACGCCCATGCTTTCCAGATAATCCAGATACTCACGGCGCTTGAGCAGGCTGCTGTCCAGTTCCAGCTGAAAATCACCGAAACGGGTACCGGTGATTGTCTGCTCGAATGGGGATAGACGTTGCTGCTCGCCGCCGAAACCGTCGATGATGATCCCGGCGATGGCGTCCAGGGAGATGTCGGCCATCTCCATTTCCACGCCGACCCGGCGCAGGCTGCCGTCGGTGGTGCGGGGTTGGGGCAGGGGGGCGAATGCAGTCATGGGATGCTCCCTTGGTCGGGGCCTGTTCACAGGGTGACAAAATTGGGCGCGGTCGTCATCTTTTTGCCCTGCTCAAGTGCTTCCCAGCAGCCCGCCAAGCCTTTAATCTCCCTGCCATGATGATCCGATTCACGAAAATGCACGGCCTGGGCAACGACTTCGTCGTCATCGACGGCGTGCGTCGCCAGGTCCGTCTCACCCCGGACCACGTCCGGTTCCTGGCCCATCGGCGCCTGGGGGTCGGCTGCGATCAGGTGCTCATGGTGGAGCCGCCCACCGATCCCTCCCGGGCGGCCTTTCGCTATCGCATCTTCAATGCCGACGGCAACGAGGTGGAGCAGTGCGGCAACGGCGCCCGCTGCTTTGCCGTGTTCGTCCGGGATCAGGGGTTGACCGGAGAGACCCGGATCCCCGTGGAAACCGCCGCCGGACTCATCACCCTGCAGGTGGAGGCGGACGGACAGGTGACCGTCGACATGGGGCCGCCCCGGCTGACCCCCTGGGAGATCCCTTTCGAGGCCGACAAGGCGGCACCCTGGTACACCCTGATGGTGAATGATCGGGCCCTGGAAATCGGTGCCGTCTCCATGGGCAACCCCCATGCGGTGCTGCGGGTGGATAACGTGCGGACTGCCGAGGTGGCCCGGCTGGGGCCGGCCATCGAGGGGCATCCCCGTTTTCCCCGGCGGGTGAACGCCGGTTTCATGGAGGTGGTGTCTCCCACCCATATCCGTCTGCGGGTCTATGAACGCGGTGCCGGCGAGACCCTGGCTTGCGGCACGGGGGCCTGCGCCGCCGTCGTCGCCGGCCGGATTCAGGGGCTGCTGGAAGACCGGGTGAACGTGGATCTGCCGGGTGGCCGGCTTGTGATACAGTGGGCGGGTCGCGAAGACGACCCGGTCTTCATGACCGGTCCCGCCACCTCGGTCTTTACGGGGACCATCGAACTATGAGCATATCCGACAAGGGGGCTCTCGCGGACGAGACCCTCTCCGAAACGGCCGTGGAATCCTACCTGCGAGCCCATCCCGATTTCTTCGAACGTCATCTTCCCCTGCTGGAGGTGATGCGGGTGCCCCATCCCTGCGGTGACGCGGTGTCCCTGATCGAGCGTCAGATCGGGCTCCTGCGGGAACGCAACCGGGGTCTGGAGCGCAAGCTGATGGATCTGGTGCAGGTGGCGCGGGAGAACGAGCGCCTGAGCCAGCGCCTGCATCAGCTGGCCCTGGGGCTGATGGAGGCGGACAGCCTGGATGCGGTGCTGGCCACCACTCAGGAACAGCTGCGCAACGAATTCCGGGCCGACGCGGTGGTGGTGCGCCTGTGCGGAGATCCTCAAAGGGGCCTTCACTTCACCGCCCCCGATGACCCGGCCATGCGCAGTTTCGACAAGCTCTTCGAAACCCGTCGTCCCCTGTGCGGACGGCTGTCCGCCGTCCAGTTCAAGGCCCTGTTCCCCGAGGACGAGGGCAAGTCGCTGCATTCCGTCGTTGCCGTACCCCTGCTGGAAGGGACCCGTCCCCTGGGGGTGCTGGGGCTGGGCAGCCGGGATGGCGCCCGTTTCCATCCCGGCATGGGTACCCTGTTCCTGGATTATCTGGGCGAGATCCTCTCCCACGCGGTGGGTCATCGTCTGGCCGCGGGATGAACACGCCCGATACCGCTCCCATGGATGGCCGCATCCAGGCCTATCTGAACCATCTGGCCCGTGAGCGGGCCTGCTCTCCCCATACGGTGAGCAATTACCGGCGGGACCTGATCGCCCTGCGCGGTCATGTCCTGCTCCCCGGTGCCGAGCCGGACTGGTCCCGCGTGACCGTCCATGACATTCGCGCCCTGGTGGCGGCCCGTCACCGGGCCGGTGCCTCCGGGCGCAGTCTGCAACGTCTGCTGTCCGCCGTGCGGGGATTTTTCAATTTCCTCATCCGCGAGGGCGTGGTGGGGGCCAATCCGGCCCAGGGGGTGAGGGCGCCCAAGACTCCCCGCAAGTTGCCCGAAGTGCTGGATGTGGAGGAGGTGGGGCGATTGCTGGAGATTCCCGGCGACAGCCTGCCGGCGGTGCGTGACCGGGCGGTGCTTGAGCTGTTCTATTCCTCGGGGCTGCGCCTGTCGGAATTGACCGCCCTGGACTGTACCCAACTGGACCTGGAGGACGGCATGGTGCGGGTGCTGGGCAAGGGCCGCAAGGTGCGCCAGGTGCCGGTGGGCCGCAAGGCGCGGGAGGCGCTGGCGGCCTGGTTGCGGGTGCGCTCCCAGTGGGCCGCGGTGGACGAACCGGCCCTGTTCGTGGCCCGTCATGGACGGCGCCTGACGCCCCGTACCATCCAGCAGCGGATGGCACGCCGCGCCCTGAGCCAGGGACTGGAGCGGCATGTGCATCCCCACCTGCTGCGCCATTCCTTTGCCAGCCACATCCTGGAATCGTCCCAGGATCTGCGTGCGGTGCAGGAACTGCTGGGGCATGCGGACATCGGTACCACGCAGATCTATACCCATCTGGATTACCAGCACCTGGCCCGGGTCTACGATGCCGCCCATCCCCGAGCGCGGCGGCAAAAGCAAAACTCCTGACCGCCCTTCTCCCCTCGTGCCCCAGTTCCGTTACAATGCCCCCTCAGTCGTCGGCATCAAGACGTGAGGAGTCTCCCCTTGGAACAGTTCCGTGGTACCACCATCGTCTCCGTGCGCCGCAACGGGCAGGTCGCCCTCGGTGGGGACGGGCAGGTCTCTCTGGGCAATACCATCATGAAGGGCAATGCCCGCAAGGTCCGGCGTCTGCACCATGATCGGGTGGTGGCCGGTTTTGCCGGGGGCACCGCCGATGCCTTCACCCTGTTCGAGCGCTTCGAGGGCAAGCTGGAAAAATACAGCGGCAACCTGCTGCGTGCCGCCGTGGAACTGGCCAAGGACTGGCGCACCGAACGTTCCCTGCGCCGCCTGGAGGCCCTGCTGGCGGTGGCCGACAAGGACAACTCCCTGATCATTTCCGGCAACGGTGACGTGATCGAGCCGGAAGACGGCATCATCGCCATCGGCTCCGGCGGTCCATTCGCCCAGTCCGCCGCCCGTGCCCTGTACGAGAACACCGAGTTGTCGGCTCGGGAGATCACCGAAAAATCCCTCAACATCGCCGCCGACATCTGCATCTACACCAATCGTCACCTGACCATCGAGGCACTGTGATCCCGGTGGATCGCAGCCCCCCGTGTCAGCGTAAAGAGATGTGCCATGACTGAAATGACTCCCCGCGAAATCGTTCAGGAGCTGGACCGTTTCATCGTCGGTCAGGATGCCGCCAAGAAGGCGGTGGCCATTGCCCTGCGCAACCGCTGGCGCCGCCAGCAGTTGCCCGCGGCCCTGGCCCGCGAGGTCACGCCCAAGAACATCCTCATGATCGGCCCCACCGGCGTGGGCAAGACCGAGATCGCCCGCCGCCTGGCTCGCCTGGCCAATGCCCCCTTCATCAAGGTGGAGGCCACCAAGTTCACCGAGGTGGGCTATGTGGGCCGGGACGTGGAATCCATCATCCGGGATCTGGTGGATGCCGCCGTCAAGATGCTGCGGGAGCAGGAGATGGACAAGATGCGCCACCGGGCCGAGGAGGCCGCCGAGGAACGCATCCTGGATGCCCTGCTGCCGCCGCCGCGCGGCAGCGGCGGCTTCATGGCCGACGATACCCCGTCCCGGGGCGCCGATTCCGAGACCCGGCAGAAATTCCGCAAGCGCCTGCGGGAAGGCAAGCTGGATGACAAGGAGATCGAGATCCAGGTTCAGGCCCTGCCGCCGGGGGTGGAGATCATGACCCCGCCGGGGATGGAGGACATGGCCAGTCAGCTGCAGGGTCTGTTCCAGAACCTGGGCGGGCAGCGTACCCGCACCCGCAAGTTGAAGATCGCCGAGGCCTTCAAGCTGATCACCGACGAGGAGGCCGCCCGCCTGGTGAACGAGGATGACATCAAGCTGCGGGCCGTCTCCCATGTGGAGCAGAACGGCATCGTCTTCCTCGATGAGATCGACAAGGTGGTTCGTCGCGGTGAATACAGCGGCGCCGACGTCTCCCGGGAAGGGGTGCAGCGGGATCTGTTGCCCTTGGTGGAAGGTTGCACCGTCTCCACCAAGTTCGGCTCCGTGCATACCGACCACATCCTGTTCATCGCTTCCGGTGCCTTCCACCTGGCCAAGCCCTCGGATCTGATCCCGGAACTGCAGGGTCGTTTGCCCATCCGGGTGGAACTGGAGGCCCTCACCGCCGAGGATTTCGTGCGCATCCTCACCGAACCCCGTGCCTCCCTCACCGAACAGTATGCGGCCCTGCTGGCCACCGAGGGCGTTACCGTGGAATTCACCGAGGACGGTGTGCGCCGCCTGGGCGAGATCGCCTTCCAGGTGAACGAGCGTACCGAGAACATCGGTGCCCGGCGCCTGCATACGGTCATGGAGCGGGTGCTGGAGAAGATCTCCTACGAGGCCCCCGACTGCAGCAGCCCCCTGGTCATCGATGCCGCCTATGTGAGCGAGCGTCTGGGCGAACTGGTGCAGGACGAGGATCTGAGCCGCTACATCCTGTGAACCCCGCGGGAGGAACGTGCCGTGAAACATCGCCCCACCGACATCCGCCTGCACCGTCAGGCGCGGATGCTGGAAATGGTCTACGCCGACGGTGAGAGCCACCGGCTCAGCTGCGAATTCCTGCGGGTTTACTCCCCTTCCGCCGAGGTGACCGGCCATGGTCCCGGCCAGGAAGTGCTGCAGGTGGGCAAGGAAGCCGTGACCATCACCGGCATCGAGCCGGTGGGCAACTACGGCATCAAGCTGGTGTTCTCCGATGGGCACGATACCGGCATCTACGATTGGGAATATCTTTACCGGTTGGGCGTCGATCAGGCCCGGCTGTGGCAAACCTATCTGGAGCGACTGGAGGCCGCCGGCCACCAGCGCCAGGGCTGATAACTGGAGCATGCATGTCCGACGACAAAACCACTGATTTCGGCTACGAACAGGTGCCGGTGCAGGACAAGGTCAAACGGGTGGGGCAGGTGTTCCATTCCGTGGCCAGCCGGTACGACGTCATGAACGACCTCATGTCCATGGGGATTCACCGGATCTGGAAGCGGTTCACCATCGAGGTGGCCGCGGCGCGTCCCGGTCAGAAGATCCTGGACCTGGCCGGCGGCACCGGCGACCTGACCTCCCGTTTTTCCCGCATCGTCGGTCCCACCGGTCAGGTGGTGCTGTGCGACATCAACGCCTCCATGCTCGCCTGCGGCCGCGCCCGGCTGATCGACGAGGGGTTGGTGGGCAACATCAACTACGTCCAGGGCAACGCGGAATGCCTGCCCTATCCGGACGACTATTTTGATCTCATCACCATTGCCTTCGGCCTGCGCAACGTCACCGACAAGAACGCCGCCCTGCGTTCCATGCTGCGGGTGCTGCGTCCCGGCGGCAAGTTGCTGGTGCTGGAGTTCTCCCAGCCCACCAGCAAGCCCCTGCAGTCGGTCTACGATGTCTACAGCTTCAAGGCCCTGCCGCTGATGGGCAAGGTGGTGGCGGGAGACGCGGACAGCTACCGCTATCTGGCGGAGAGCATCCGCATGCACCCGGACCAGGAAACCCTCAAGCAGATGATGCAGACGGCCGGTTTCGAGCGCTGCGACTACCACAATCTGACCGGCGGCATCGTGGCGCTGCACAAGGGCTACAAGCTCTAGCGCCGCGGGCCTGCCCCACGGGAGAGATGCCCATGCCTACACCGCCCACCCTGGTCACGGCCCTGCTGGAGCAGGCCATCCGTCGTTACCTGGCGCTGGACCCCGACAGCGGGGAGCGCCTGGCGGCCCTGCGGGGCGGCGTGGTGGCGCTGCAGGTCACCGGCGTGGATCTGTGTCTGTATTTCGTGCCGGCGCAGGACTACCTGCAGGTGCTGGGGCAGTATGACGGCGAGCCTGGGGTGACCATCAGCGGTGCCCCCGCCACCCTGGCGAGCCTGATGGCGGGGGAGCCCGGCGCCCGGTTGCCGGAAGGGGTCGGCGTGATCGGCGACCCTCAGCTGGCCCGCCTTTTCAGCGACCTGCTGCGGCAGGTGGATCTGGACTGGGAAGAACTGCTGGCCGGCCTCACCGGTGATCTGGTGGCCCATCGTGCCGGCGAGGCCTGGCGGGGCCTGTCGGCCTGGCTGCAACGCAGCCGTGAATCCCTGCGCCTGGATGTGAAGGAATACCTGCAGGAAGAGACCCGCAGCCTGCCCACCCGGGGCGAGGTGGAGGTCTTCATGGACGAGGTGGACCGTCTGCGCAGCGACGCAGACCGCCTCCAGGCCCGTATCCAGCGCCTGGAACAAGCCCGGGAACGGGCCCAGCGATAAGAACATTCAGGACTCTCGATGCGTCATCTGCACCCCTCCCAGTTGCTTCGACTGATCACCATCAATCGTGTCCTCATCCGCCACGGGCTGGATGACGTGGTGCTGACGATCCGTTTGCTGCGCTCCGTGCGCTTTTTGCGCTACCTGGGTCCGTGGAACTGGTTCCGTACCGTGCCCTATGGACGGGGCGAACGGATTCGCCGGGCCCTGGAAGATCTCGGCCCCATCTTCATCAAGTTCGGCCAGATGATTTCCACCCGGCGGGACCTGCTGCCCGAGGATATCGCGGTGGAACTGGCCAAGCTCCAGGACCGGGTGCCGCCGTTCCCCAACGAGCAGGCCCGGGCCATCATCGAGAAGTCCCTGGGGCGTCCCATCGAGAGCCTGTTTGCCTCCTTCGAGGAGACCCCGATGGCTTCCGCCTCCATCGCCCAGGTCCATGGGGCGGTCATGCATGACGGTCGCCGGGTGGTGGTCAAGGTGGTGCGGCCCAATATCGAGAAGGCCATCCGCCGGGACGTGGAACTCATGTACGTCATCGCCGAGCTGACCGAGCGCTACTGGCCCGAGGGCAAGCGGCTGCGACCGGTGGAGGTGGTGGCCGAGTACGAACAGACCATCCTGGACGAGCTGGACCTGCTGCGGGAGGCCGCCAACGCCTCCCAGATCCGCCGCAACTTCGAGAACTCCAACGTCCTCTACATGCCCGAGGTGTTCTGGGATTACTGCCGCAAGGACGTGATGGTGATGGAGCGCATCCAGGGGGTGCCGGTGTCCGACGTGGCCACCCTCAAGGCCCTGGGGGTGGACCTGAAGCTGCTGGCGGAGCGGGGGGTGGAGATCTTCTTCACCCAGGTGTTCCGCCACAACTTCTTCCATGCGGACATGCACCCGGGCAACATCTTCATCGATGTCTCCGATCCGGCGGACCCCAGCTATCTGGCGGTGGATTTCGGCATCGTCGGCACCCTCTCGCCGGCGGATCAGCGCTATCTGGCGGAGAACTTCTACGCCTTCTTCAATCGGGACTACGCCCGGGTGGCGGAGCTGCACGTGGAGTCCGGCTGGGTGCCGCCGGATGTGCGGATCACGGAGCTGGAGGCGGCCATCCGCACCGTGTGCGAACCCATTTTCGAAAAGCCCCTCAAGGACATCTCCTTCGGTTACGTGCTGGTGCGCCTGTTCCAGACCGCCCGGCGATTCAACATGGAGGTCCAGCCCCAGCTGGTGTTGCTGGAGAAGACCCTGCTGAACATCGAAGGCATGGGTCGGGATCTCTACCCGGAACTGGACCTGTGGCAGACCGCCCGTCCCTTCATCCAGCGCTGGATGGACGAGCAGGTGGGGGTGCGGGCCTTGGTCAAGGGTCTGCGGCGCAATCTGCCCCTGATCCTGGAAAAGGCCCCGGACATGCCGGGTCTGATCCACGAGGCCCTGCGGCTTCAGGCCCGCGGCGTGGGGGTGCGGGGCATGGACAAGGCCCAGTTCCAGGCCCTGCGGACGGAAGTCCGGGAGGGCAACCGGGCCACCATCCTGGCGGTGGCCGGGGGCAGCCTGCTGATCAGCGGCGTGCTGATGCTGACCCTGGCGCCGGAGTTGCCGGCGGTGATGGGCGCGCCCTGGCCGGCCTGGCTGGCCGGCATCGCCGGTCTGGGGATGCTGCTGCTGGCCTGGCTGCGCCGGGCCTGAGAGGTGCCGGCAGCGCCGCTTCGGTCCCTGCCGACTTCACGCGTGATGACAGGTTATGCACAGGCCGCCCCTGGCGGACTTCAGCGTGGAACGGTCCTGGCCATGGCTCGTAATTGTGGTTTTATGATTTATTTAGTGTTTTAAAATCAATGCTTTGTATTTTTTCTTCCATTTCCGGGCATGATGCCGGCGCTGACCGTTGAGCGGGCTGTCGACACGACCTCCACAGTCTTGTCCACAGCCCCGGGGCGCCCATTCAACGGGACTGCCGGAGCAGTGCCTCCAGTCGGGCCACTTCGGTCTGGGCATTCACCAGGTCGGTGACGTCGTACTGCACACCGAGGAAATAGATCAGTTTGCCGGAGGCATCGAACAGGGGCCGGATGCTCAGGCGGTTATGGAACAGGGTGCCGTCCTTGCGGTAATTGCGCAGGGTGACTTCCACCTCCCGTCTTTCCGCCAGTGCTTTGCGGATCTCCTCGATGGCCGGCTGTTCCCGGTCCTCTCCCTGCAGGAAACGACAATTGTGACCGATGATTTCCGCGCGGGAGTAGCCGGTCATGTGCTCGAATACCGCGTTGGCGTAGACAATCGGGTTGTCCGGCAGATCGGGGTCCGAGAGTGTCACGCCGTTGACGCAGGTATCCAGGATCTGGGCGAGTACGGAAGGGATCAGGCCGGAGGCATCTTTTTCGGGAATGAAGTCCATGGAGGCGATGACTCTGAAGGTTGAACGGGGCGGGTTTCAGACCACGGAGGGGGATGGCGGCTCGATCTCCGCCTCGACCAGTCCCTTGAGGTTGCGCACCGTGCGCTCGGTACCCTCCTGTACCGCCAGACGGATGAGTTTCTCGAACGGACGCAGGGGCAGACTGAGCTTCCCCATCTCAAAGCTGAAGTGCAGTTCGGTATGTTGCTCCCGGGGTTCGAACCGGTAGTCGATGCGGTAGGGGTCCCTCACGCCGCGAAAGGTGACCTGTCGCCCCGGCTCCAGTGCGATCACCCTGAAGTCGGATTCCGTGCGCCGCCCCTGGTCCACCCGCACCTGATGCCCAATCCAGCCTACCTGCAAGGGGCCGTGGGTGAGCACCCGCAGGCTCTTCACCTCGGGGGACCAGCGCGGGTAGTTGGTGACGAAGTCTTCCACCACGAAACGAAAGACCTGTTCCAGCGGGCGTCTTATCAGCGTGCGTGTCTGGGCCTTGACCATGGCCGGGGGTCTCCGGAAACCCATATCGAGTTTGTTGAGTATAGCTGCTGCCATTGCAACTGCTTGTGGCGGCATCCTTTCAGGCGGCCAGATCGAAGACCAGCACCTCGGCCCTGTCTCCGCCACTCAGCGCCAGTCGCGTCTCTCCGGTCAGGAGCAGGGCATCGCCGTCCGCCAGGCGATGGTCGTTGGCGGTGAGCGTCCCCTTGATCAGATGTACGTAGTATCTGCGTTGCGGATCCAGATCCAGCGCGGTCTGTTCGGCGCCGTCGAACAGGCCGGCCAGCAGGCGGGCATCCGCGTGGAGGGTCACGGCACCCTGGGCACCGTCCGGCGAGGCCAGCAGGCGCAGTCGTCCACGCTTTTCTTCGTCGCCAAAGTGTTTCTGCTCGTAGCTGGGCGGGATGCCCTTCCGATCGGGAAGGATCCAGATCTGGAGCAGGTGGGTGATGCGGTCCGGGGCGTGATTGAACTCGCTGTGACGGATGCCGCTGCCGGCGCTCATGCGCTGCACGTCCCCCGGGGGAATGGCGGTGCCGTTGCCCAGGCTGTCCCGATGGGCCAGTTCACCGCTGATCACGTAGGTGATGATCTCCATGTCCCGGTGCCCATGGGTGTCGAAGCCGCCCCCCGGTGCGATGTGGTCCTCGTTGATGACGCGCAGATTGCCCCAGCCCATCCACGCCGGGTCGTGGTAATCGGCAAAGGAGAAGGAGTGACGGGACTGCAGCCAGCCGTGATCGGCATGGCCGCGTTCATGGGAACGTCTGATCCTGATCATCGTGGATACTCCGTGAAGGTCTTTCAAGTTTTTGGCAGGCCTGTCTTTCTTTGGTTCACGGAGGTTTGCAATCATGCCCGGTGGCGGTATCGTGACAGCATTTGGAAATGGGATTTCGTCCCGCGGGAGAGGGTATGGGGCATGCCGAACAGGGCGATGACACCGGGCAGCGGGAAAGGCCTGCCAAGCCCCATGCCGGAGTGCGTCGCCTGTGGCGCAGCCTGGGGCTGCGCCACAGGCTGCTGATGGCGTTTCTGCTGGTGGCACTGGTTCCCCAGGGGGTGTTGTTCCTGGCTCAATACCATCACACCCGTGTCCTCACCTTGTCCCTTGCGGAGGCCGGCCTGGAGCGGATTGCCCAGGTTCAGCAGCGGCGCCTGAATCTGGAGTTCCGGCGCATGATCGATCACCTGGATCTGCTGGCCAGCCGGACCCAGATGCGCATCAGCCTGGAGGCTTATCTGCGGACCGGAGATCCCGTCCATCACCGGCTGATTGATCGCATCCTGCGGGATGCACTGGAACCCGTGGAAGCGCTCGGCGGGATCTGGATTCGCGACGGGGAGGGTCGCTCCGTGACGGGTGTATACCATGACGGGCGCCTGGGTGAGACCGGCATGCGACCGCCCGTGTTGCGGCAGCCGGAGATCAGTCTCGAGGTTCACTGGCCGGAAAACGGCGACCGGCCCACGCTCTGGGTCAGCGGCCCTCTGGTGCTTGATGATCGTCATATCGGCAGTCTGCACCTGTTGGTACTGATGGATGATCTGCTGGCCGTGGTGGAAGACTTCCCCTATGAGGATCTGGGCGGGAAAACCTTGCTGCTACTGCGTGAGGGGCAGCAAGGTCTTCGTATCCTCGGTGTCGATGCCGGTCTGGATCACGGTATCTGTGTCGCCTTCGGCGAGGTTCCATTCGTCCCCGATGCCGGACCGGTCCGTGTCTGTGACCATTTGCTGCTGGCGATGCCCCTGGACCATGGCCTGGGCGACGTGGTGGTTTATGTATCGCTCCAGGTGCTGAAGGCGGCGCTCAGGGAACAGACGCAGTTTCTCCTGGCGACGGTAGTGTTCGTCCTGCTGCTTTGTCTGGTCATGGCACTCGTATTGACCCGCATGATCTCCAGGCCGGTGAGCCTGCTGACCCAGGCCACCCGAGCCTTGCGCAGGCATCAGAGCGATGTCTTCGTCAAGGAGCCGTTCTGGGGGGAATTCACCGAATTGACCCGATCCTTCAACCAGTCCGCCGGCATCATCACCCGCCGCACCCGGGACCTGAGCCGGGAGGTGGAGGCACGGCGTCGTTCACAGCAGAAGCTGGCCGATCTTGCCAATACGGATGCACTCACCGGGCTGGTGAATCGGCGCCGGTTCATGGAAACACTCGGACAACGGATGGAGAAGCACCGGCATGATGGGGGGCGTCTGACATTGCTTTATCTGGATCTGGACGGGTTCAAGCCCATCAATGACCGTCTGGGGCACGAGGCGGGAGACATCGTGCTGCAGGTGGTGGCGGAGCGCCTGCGCAACCTGGTGCGTGGTGATGATATCGCGGCCCGTCTGGGCGGGGACGAATTTGCCCTGCTGCTTTCGGAGAACGGCGGCAGGAACGCCGATCCCGGCAAACTGGCACTGCGTGCCGAAGAACAGATTTCCCTGCCCATCGAGGCCAAGGGCCACATGGTGAATGTGAGTTGCAGCGTCGGCGTGGCGTTATTCAGGCACACGGACAAGCCCCAGGACTTTCTCAACCGAGCCGACGAGGCCATGTATCGCATCAAGCAGACGCGTCGCGAGCGGCCCCGGGATCAGAGGTGATCTGCCAGCATTCGGCCGATATCCACCCGCGCCCGCAGCTTCCTGCACAGCATGAAGGTACCCATGAACTTGCGGTGCAGGAACAGGGTGCCGGGGACTGGTGTATTGCGGAAGCGGTCGTCCAGGAACAGTTCGCGGCCGCGGTGATAGACCCGCTCGAACAGGTCCGAGGCACCAAAATCATAAGGCCCTGGGTGGCGGATGGGCTCGGCGGACATGAGCAGCAGGCGGATCATTTCTTCCACATCCCTGGCTGGGGTGTCGTCGCCGATGTAGCCCATGGTGGCGCATGCCTCGTGCAGAGTATCCCGGTCATCTTCCAGCGCCGCCCGCGCCATGCGTCGATAGGTATTCACCCACTGCGGGGCCACTGCCTGGGCGGCACCAAAGTCCAGTAGTGTCACGCGTCGGGTACGGCCATCATAGAGATAGTTGCTGAAATTGGGGTCGGTCTGTACCAGGCCGAACTCGAACAGCTCCCGGAAGCTCAGCATCGCCAGCAGGCCGGCGATGCGGTCCCGGTCTGCACGGGTATAGTCACCCTGCATGACCCGGTCCACAGGCTCGCCCTCGGCAAAGTCCATGGCCAGTACGCATTCGGTGGTGAGATCCCGGTGGGGGCGGGGGACGAAGAGATCGGGATCATCACCTACCCGGTCTGCATAGGCCTCCATGGCATCCGCTTCGGCGGCATAATCCGTTTCCCGATGTAGTTGCAGGCGGGCTTCTTCCAGCAGGGGGGCCGGGTCAATCCCGCTGGGCATGAGGGGGAAATTGCGCAGCAGGAAGGAAAGGTTGCTGATGTCGCTGTCGATGCTGTCGCGCACACCGGGGAACTGGACCTTGAGGGCCAGCTGGCGTCCATCCCGGGTTTCCGCGCGATGGACCTGACCGATGGAAGCCGCGGCGATGGGGGTGAAATGCATGCGCGCAAAGCGAGTCTCCCAGCCCTTGCCGTATTCCCGATTGAGCACGCCGCCCAGCTGGCCCAGTGGCATGGGTTCGGCGCTCTGGCGCAGGACACTCATGATCTCCGCGGCCTCGGGTGTGAAGATATCGGTTCCGTCCATGGACATGAGCTGTCCCATTTTCATGACTGCGCCGCGCATCCGGGCCAGGCGCCGAGTGAAACGTTGGGCATGGGGGCCGGAGAGGGCGATTCGGGCCGGGGTGCTCTCCTGGTCACGGCGACCCAGTTCCATCAGTCCTTTCACACCGATGCCCGCAGCCAGGGAACCGGAAGCCATGCCCAGGTGCCACAGACGACTCAGGCGTGAACTGGGGACGGCGGTACCGCGGGTGGGGCGCTTGTTGGACATGCTGATGGCGTTCCTTCAGTGAGGGCATATCAGCAGACAGTGATATGCCGGATTGGTTTTGTCCCGGTGCAGCCCGGTGGGCGCTTCAATGCCGACAGGCCCCCTCCAGTGGTTGCGGCAGGGGCTCTCCTGCCAGCAGGCTGCGAACGGCGGCGATCGGGTCCGTGGCGCTGGTCACATGGACCCGGATCCCTTGGGCCGCCAGACGGCGAATGAAGCCGGGACCCGCCCCCTGGGTGATCAGGTCGGTGAGTCCCTGCTCGAATAGAGGATGGGATTGGCCCCGATGTTCGTGCAGGGCCATCTCCATAGGAAGATCCAGGCGTTGCAGTTCTTCCGGGGCATCCACCGCGCCCGGCCCGAAGACCAGAAAGCGCCGGCACTTGCCCGCATGGCCGGTGATGGTGCGAAAATTCTGACTTGTCACGGCAATGCGCATATTGGTTTCTCCGTCAAGATTCGTGGCCAATTATGCGCATATGACCATAATAGATACAAGCATCCATCACGGAGCAGCCCATGCCAAGGCCACGCGGTCCACGCCGGATCACCTGTCGTCCCGACTGTACCTACTTCAAGCCGGCCGGCATCCCGCTGCGGGATCTGGAGGAGGTCGTGCTGGCACTGGAGGAGGTGGAAGCCCTGCGTCTGGCGGACCTGGAAGGCCGCTATCAGGCGGATGCGGCGGACAGCATGGGCGTGTCGCGCAGCACGTTTTCCCGCATGCTGGACTCTGCCCGCAAAAAGGTCTCCGAGGCCCTGCTGCAGGGCAAGGCCATCAGGATCGAGATGGCCGATACCCCGCGGACAGGGCCGCCGGAATGAGGCGCCGGATCATTCCTCGACGCAGATCTCCCGCCTTCTGATCGCGATGCCCGTGCGGATCAGCAGGGCGCCGATGATGAAGGTGAGCACGCCGATCATGACCACGCCGATCACGTAATGGAGGGGATCACCGGTCAGGCCGTGCATCTTGATGGCCGCCAGGGTCATGGCCGCCATGGGGAATGAATAGGCCCACCAGGAGATGAAGAACTTCAGTCGTCCGAAGCGACCCACCAGGGAGAACAGCAGCAGGGTCAGGAACAGGCCGGTGTAGAACAGCACCCGGGCAAAGGGATCCAGGCTGTCGGTCAGGCTGAGATAGGAAATGAAGCCCACGGCCGGCGGCGCCACCAGGATGAACAGGGTGGGCACCAGCCTTTCCGGCAGTGGATCATGGAAAATGATCCGGTAGAACACGATGGTCAGCAGCACGATCCAGAACACCAGGCCGATGCTGAAGAACAGCCAGGAGATTTCCGGGCTGGCATGGTGTACGCCGGCGATGGGCACCAGGATGTTACCCACCACGGGGATGAACCAGGCTGGATTCATGTGCTGGATCTGGAAGCTGGTGTGATTGATCCACACCGACATCACGTACAGGGTGAACAGCAGGTGAAGCGCCGCGCCTACGGACCAGAGCACCAGCGACAGGCCGGGGGCGTCCTCCAGGAAGGCAATGGACAGCAGGACCAGGCTGATGGAGATGGTGGCGAAGAAATTGCGCTTGATGGGGTGGTTGAGTTCCTTGACCACGGCTTCCCGGTAGCGGACCAGCTTGGTCAGATAGAGTGCCGCCACTCCCAATAGGGCCACCACGGCGAAGCCCCTCAGGACATCACCGATGACCGGGGGGACGGCCAGCAGGGCATCGGCCCGGTCCCAGACGATGGCGAAGCCCAGCAGGCCCATGATCATGGCGAACCAGGCGACAGGGAAGTGCGGCAGTCTCGGTTGTGATTCCATCGGATGCCCCCGTGAGCAGTTGATCCGGCGACGCCCGAAGCCGGACTCCGGCGCCCTTTGAATGCCGCACACTTTAAGGGAAACGGGCAATATTAGCCATCGCTTAATTTCATCGTGGCAACCCCGTTCCGCTCTCCTTTTCAGGGGTATGCGCGTAAGTCCCTGAAAATGAATCCTGATTCGTGTATACTGCAGCGGTCCTGGGCATGACGACCGGCATCGGGACCCTGTCAAGCGGCATCAAGACCGCCTTACCCCACCTTATCTGCGCTGCATCGGCAGACGCACGACCCCATGGCACAGGCCCACAGGGCCAGGCCGACACTCACTCAGGCCGGACAGAAACGCGGTTCCCTCATGTGTCCCGCCTGACGGAAAGAGAGGTACCCCATGTCCAATAAGGAAGATCTCATCGAGATGGAAGGCACCGTCACCGACGTGATGCCCGATCAGCGTTTTCGCGTGGAACTGGAGAACGGCGTGCAGGTGCAGGCCTACGCCTCCGGCAAGATGCGCCGCTACCGTATCCGCGTGGTCAGCGGCGACAAGGTCAAGCTGGAGATGTCTCCCTACGACCTGACCAAGGGCCGTATCAGCTACCGCTACAAGCATTGATCCGGTTCGTGGGGGCATCCCTGCCCCCTGCCCGCCCCCTGCGCCCGGTGCCTACCGGGTCGCCATCAGGGTCCGATCCAGGGCCTGACGCAGTTCCTCCGCGCCGGCCGGTGCCGGCAATTGTTCCACCAGTGTCCCCTGGGCTGAAAACAGCAGCACGGCCCCGTCCCGAACCCCGTGCCGGTTCGCCAGGCTGCGTCCGTCGGGGGTGCCCACATTGGCCACCAGGAAGTGGACCCGCGGCATGTAGTCATCACGGATCTCGTCCATGTAGCCCATCACCCGCATGCCCGCTAGGAAGGAGGCGTCGTAAGTGAGTACCAGGGCAGGGCGCCCGTCTCCGATGTGGCTCAAATCCGTGGAGTAGGCGCCCTTGGGCAGTTGGCTCCAGATCAGGGCGGCGGCCGCCAGCAGGATCAGGGGCGTCATCAGCAGTCTGGCCCAGCGGGGCAGTCCCTTGCGGGACGGCTTGGCAGTGTCTTGGCTCATCTATCCTTTGCCTCCAGGGTGTTTCGGTTTTTCGGCCGGTCTCAAAGGCCGCTGCGTCGCAAGGTCCAGAGCAGCCACCCGCCGAAGCAGAGGGTCACGGCCAGCGCGCTCAGGTATGCGTGCCAGCCCAGGCCGTGATACAGAAATCCCGGCAGGAACGACCCGGTGGTACCACCCGCATAGTAAAAAGCAATATACAGTCCGTTGACCACCCCCCGCTGCTCGCCGCCGGCCTGATTGAGCACGCCCGGTGCCAGGGAATGGATCAGGAACATGCCGGCGCAGAGCACGAACATGCCCACGAACATCACCCACACCTGGGAACCGGTGAAGAACAGCAGGGCGGCCAGAAACACCGCGCTGCCCAGCAGCATGGTGTTCACCGCGCCGCCGATATGGTCGGCGATGCGCAGGGAGAGCAGGGAAGTGACCACGCCCATCAGGTAACCCGCATACATGAAGGCGATGCCGGTCTCGCTCAGTCCGGTGCCCAGTTCCACCAGGCGGAAGGGCAGGAAGTTGAGTAGCGAGGCAAAGGCACCGAAGGCGCAGAACACCACCAGGTACAGACGCAGGAAGCTGGGTTGCCGCAGCACCTGCAGGATGGTCCGCGGGTCCAGGCGCTGGAAGCTCACCGGCGGGTCGGCCTTCAGGCGCTGCAACAGCAAAGCGCACAGGGCGATGGCCACGGCCAGGAACAGGAATGACCAGCGCCAGCCGAACTGGGTGGAGATCAGCCCGGAGATCATGCGCCCCAGAAAGCCTCCCAGCACGCTGGCGGCAATGTAGATGGCCATCACCCGGGCGATCTGTCCCGGCGGGGCGCTGGCGGCCAGGTAGGTCATCAGGGAAGTGAGCATGGCGGGAATGATCAGCCCCTGGGCCAGGCGAAGGGCCAGCAGCAGTTCAAAGCTGGTGACCAGGTACACCGCCACCTGGGTGACGGCCAGTAGCCAGGTGGCGCCGATCAGCAGGCGCCTGGCCGACAGTCTCTGCAGCAGGAAACCATAGGCCACCGGCGCGATGGCCAGGGGCAGCAGGGCCACGGTGATCAGCAGCGAGGCCCTGGCCTCGCTGACGGCAAATGCCTCCGCCAGCACGGGCAGCAGGGGCTGGGGGGCATAGAGGGATGAAAAGACCAGAATCGCGCAATACTGCACGATAAGAAGATGACTGATATGCAAGGAAGTGCTCCTGACGCAGGCGCAATGCTGCTGGACGGGGCGATGACCGTGGGTTGCATTTTACAGCCGGTCACGTGACAGCGGCAGTAACTGTGCGACAATCAGTGCGACCGGTGCCATGTCAGGGTGGACTGGCGCGCCGAGACAGCAAAGAGCCATGTCCTGCACGAGAGAGATACCATGAAGCTGAGCAAGATCCTGTTTGCCACCGACCTTTCCGCCGGCGCCGACAACGCCGGTCGACGCGCCCTGCAACTGGCCGCTTCGGAAGGCGCCCGACTGCGGGTGGTCAACGTGATTCCTGCCCCGACCCTGGACGAGACCGTCCTCAAGCGATGGCGGGGGGATGCGGATGTCCTCATGTTAGATCTGGTGGAAGCCACCGAGCAGGCCATGGCGGAGCGGATGACGGCGCTGGGTGCCGCCGGCGATCTGGACATGGACATCCGCTGCGTGCGGGGTCAGGGTCACAAGCAGATCCTGGCGGAGGCCCGCGAGTTCGGAGCGGACCTGATCGTGGTGGGCTCCCACGGCCAGCGCAGCTTCAAGGAGATCCTGCTGGGCACCACCACCCAGAACCTGGTCCACCATGCCGATCGCCCCATCCTGGTGGTGAAGAAGCCGGTGCAGGGGGCTTACCGCCATATCGTGGTGCCGGTGGATTATTCCGAACGGACCCGCAGCGCCCTCCGCCTGGCCGCGGCACTTTCCCCCGAGGAAACCCTGCGCGCAGTGCACGCCTACAACATGGATTCCCTGGACGAGGTGCTGCGCAACCGGGTGGTGGCCAGCGAGGTGGCGAGGATCAAGCAGGAAGTGCGCGCCGAACAGGAGCAGGAGCTGAATGATTTTCTGGCCGGTTGCGGTCTGTCTACGGAGCGGTTCTCCGCCGAGCTGCGTCTGGGCTATGCGCCCGATGTGCTGGAGCGGGCCGTGCAGGAGTTCAGGGCCGAGCTGGTGGTGATGGGCACCCACGGCCGCAACCGTCTCCAGGATGCCCTTCTGGGCGGCGTGGCCCGCCGGGTGGTACACCAGGTGCAGGACGCGGACGTGTTGCTGATCCGGGGCTGAGGGGGAACCGCCACCGGCCCCGGGTTCAGCCCCCGGTGCCGGTGCGCCGGCCTGGTTCCGTCAGTCCTTCCTGTCCCTCCCTGAACTGCAGGGCTGCCAGTCGGGCATAGAGTCCTCCCTGGGCCACCAGCTCATCGTGGGTCCCCACGGCGGCGATCCTGCCCTGGTCCATGACCACGATCCGGTCCGCCTTGCGGACCGTGGCCAGGCGGTGGGCGATGATCAGGGTGGTGCGTCCTTCCATCAGGTGTTCCAGGGCTTCCTGGACCAGGCGTTCACTTTCCGCGTCCAGGGCGCTTGTGGCCTCGTCCAGCAGCAGCAGGGCCGGGTCCCTGAGGATGGCGCGGGCGATGGCGATGCGCTGGCGCTGGCCGCCGGACAGGCGTACGCCCCGTTCTCCCAGATGACTGGAAAACCCCTCCGGCAGGCGGTCCAGGAATTCGCTGGCATGGGCCGCATCCGCCGCCTGCCGGATCTGTTCCCGACTTACCCCGTCCATGCCGAAGGCGATGTTTTCCCAGGCATCGGCGCCGAAGATGACCGCATCCTGGGGCACCAGAGCCATGCGTCTTCTTAGCTGGCCCGGGTCCGTTTCCCGAATGTCCACCCCGTCAAAACGGATGCGTCCGGACTCGGGGTCATAGAAGCGCAGCAGCAACTGCAGGACGGTGGACTTGCCGGCCCCCGAGGGCCCCACCAGGGCGACCTTCTCGCCGGGTTCGAGGGTCAGGGTGATCCCGTCCAGGGCCGGAGGCTCGGGGCGGGAGGGATAGCGGAACACCACCTGCTCCAACTGCACCCGGCCCTCGGGTGGGGCCGGCAGGGTCCGGGGCCGGGTGGGCGGGGTGATGGCGGGCTCGGTATCCAGCAGTTCGATCAGGCGTTCCGCCGCACCGGTGGCCCGGAACAGTTCCCCGATGACTTCGCTGATGGCGCCCACGGCACCGGCCACCAGCACGGCATAGAACACGAAGGCCGCCAGCTGTCCATTGCTCATGCGTCCGGCCAGCACGTCGTGCCCGCCGACCCACAGCACCAGGCTGATGCTGGAAAATACCAGCAGCATCACCATGCCGCTGAGCAGGGCGCTGAAGCGGGTGCGCCGGATGGCGGTGTCGAAGGCTTGTTCCACCTGGCGGCCATAGCGCAGCATGTCCACCGTTTCATGGCAGAAGGCCTGCACGGTACGGATGCCGTAGAGGGTTTCGTCCACATAGGCACCGATATCGGCCACCCGGTCCTGGGACTGGCGGGAAAGACGACGCACATGGCGGCCCAGAATCCATACCGGCACGGTGATCAGTGGCACCCCCAGCAACACGCCCAGGGTCAGCTTGGGGCTGGTGATGAACAACAGGACCATGCCGCCGCAGAACAGCAGCAGGTTGCGTACCGCGATGGCCAGGGTGGACCCCACCACCACCTGGACCAGGGAAGTATCCGTGGTCAGGCGGGAGATCACTTCTCCTGTGCGGGTCATCTCGAAGAAGGCCGGGTCCAGGCGCAGTACTTTCTCGAATACTGCCCGGCGCAGGTCCGCCACCACCCGCTCACCGATCCATGTCACCAGATACATGCGTACCGAGACCGCGGTGGCCATGAGCAGCACC
This sequence comes from Ectothiorhodospira sp. PHS-1, assembly GCF_000225005.1. NCBI lineage: Bacteria > Pseudomonadati > Pseudomonadota > Gammaproteobacteria > Chromatiales > Ectothiorhodospiraceae > Ectothiorhodospira > Ectothiorhodospira sp. PHS-1. Next base: position 48,732 of record NZ_AGBG01000002.1, read on the forward strand.
ACGCCCAGCAGGAGCATCAGGGCCTGGTTCAGAGCGGCGGCATCGCCGGCGGTCAGCCCCTGATCGATCACCAGACGCAGCACGGCCCCGAAAGCCAGTACGGCCCCGGACCCCGCCACCAGGGCCACGGCGGCGGCAATGATGCGGCCCGTGTGGGGTCTGGCAAAGCCCAGCAGACGTCCCAGCACCCGCAGGTTGCGGCTGGTGGGGCGGTTGCTCAGTTCGGTTTTATGTTCCGACACGATCCTGTTTCCTTGACGACCTGAAGGCGGGCCTATCTTAAACCTTTCCGGCCCCGTCAAGACCCTTGGAGATATGTGGGAAAGCGGTCTCAGATCACGCCACGTTCCGCCAGTGACACCAGTTCGTCGCCAACGATGATGTGATCCAGTACCCGCACGTCGATCAGTCCCAGGGCCTCCTTCAGGCGTCGGGTGATGGCCTCGTCCGCCCGTGAGGGTTCGGCGATTCCCGATGGGTGGTTGTGACTCAGGATGACGGCCGCCGCGTTGTGGATCAGGGCGCGGCGCACCACTTCCCGGGGATGGACGCTGGCGCCGTCGATGGTGCCCCGGAACAATTCTTCAAAGGCAATGACCCGGTGGCGATTGTCCAGGAACAGACAGGCGAAGACCTCGTAGGGATAGTCCCGCAGGCGGGCACTCAGGTAGCGCCGGGTATGTTCCGGGCTGGTGATGGCATCACCACGCTTGAGCGTCTCGGACAGGTGCCGCCTTCCCATCTCCAGCACGGCCTGGAGTTGGGCGTACTTGGCCTCTCCCAGGCCGTGGGCAGCGCAGAAATCCGTGAGGTCCGCCTGTAGCAGGGGGCGCAGGCCACCAAAACGGGTGAGCAGGTCACGGGCCAGATCCACGGCGGTGCGGCCCGCCACCCCGGTACGCAGGAAGATGGCCAGCAGTTCGGCATCGGACAGGGCATCGGCGCCGCGGGCAATGAGTTTTTCCCGGGGGCGTTCGGCGGCGGGCCAGTCGGTGATGGGCAAGGTCGACCTCCTTGTGCTGAGTGCTGAACGGACAGTCCGCTGTCCTGGCGCTTGCGGGCATCATGACGTGTCCGGAGGAACGTGTCCATCCCGCTGAAAGCCACCGTTTTGCCCCAATGCCCCATCCACTCGTTGACTCGGGTCAAGCTTTTGTGAGTCTTGGGTCTTTCCGGGGCTTTCGTCTGTATCGAAACCTTGACATCGTGCGGCGTCAGCCTAGACTTACACCCTGACTACGGTCCCTGTCAGGCAGGTCGGCCAGGCCAGGCTGAAGGGGCTGCATCAGAAGTTGATGTTTGCAAGAACGTCCGGATCTCGAAAGGGATCTGTACTTAAACCAAGAGGGTAATATCAATGAGCGAATACAGAGCGAGCAAGCCCAGCAACCCCAGAGACGACTGGAAGCTGTGGCTCGTGGTCAATCCCGGCACCTGGCTGATGCCCATTCTGATGGCTGTCCTGGTTGTTGCCCTGGCCGTTCACGCTTTCGTGTACAGCAACGACAACTACAACCCGCTGACCTTCGACGCCAGCGCCGTTGAAGCTTCCGAGTAAGAGAGGACTAGATCATGAATGAGAACAGCATCTCCGGTCTGACCGAAGAACAAGCCAAGGAATTCCACGAGCAGTTCAAGACCACCTTCACGGTGTTCATGGTTCTGGCTGCCGCCGCTCACTTCCTGGTGTTCATGTGGAGACCCTTCTACTAAGAAGGTCTTTGCAGTAGCGGTACTGCATTAGCAGTGCAGGTGGAGGAGTACCTGTCGGTTCGATCGACGGACGATTGTGACTTTTGCAGAGGCCAATCGTTCGGAGAACCGCCAGGCTCCTCCACCTTCCGTTTTGAGGGCGTGGGTCTAATATTGACCAAAACCCTCGGGTATTGCAACCCCCCGCAGGAAGTATTTTATCGCCTGTTGTCCGTCCGGTCGGACGCTTGTTCTGGTTCCGGCCCCGCGATGACGACCCGGTTCCGGCCCTGATTCTTGGCTTGATAAAGCGCGGCGTCGGCACGCCTTATCAGCGCTTCCGCATCCTCTTCGGGCTCAAGCACGGCGATACCGATGCTGACGCTGAGTCGATGATCCAGCCCGTTGGGGCGAAGCTCCCGGGTACTTGCCCGGATGCGTTCCGCCACCGCCGCGGCCACGTGGCGATGGGTGTCAAACATGTAAAGTCCGAATTCCTCTCCCCCCAGTCGCCCCGGCAGGTCTGACATTCTGACCAGCGCGCGCAGCAACTCCGCAAAGGCAGTCAGCGCTGTGTCACCGGCGGCATGACCGAAGCTGTCATTGATCTGCTTGAGGTGATCCAGGTCCATCATCAGGATGGAGAGGGCATGCTGGCGGCTCTGGGACTGGAGCACTCCCTGTTGGAGTCGCTCCATGAAATACCGGCGGTTGGCCAGGTGCGTCAACGCGTCGGTGCGGGCCAGCTGCTGATTCAGCTCGTTGGCCACGGCCAGATCGTGATTGGCCTTGCGAAGATCCCTGACCAGGCGGGACATTTCCAGTGCCAGATTGCCCATGCGGCCGATCACGTCGTTGTCGTCCGTCTTGGCGGGCTCCCCGATCAGCAGTGTATGGGCATTGAGCGGATAGGCATGGAACAGGTAGTTTTCTCCTCCCATGACGGTGTTGAATATCCGGGCGATGGCGGTACGGTGGGCAAGTCCCGGCTCGATGTCGGGCACCTCGTCATCGCTGGCCAGGAACCGGGACAGGGATTCACCGCGTACATCCGCAAATCCGGCAAAGCGGGAACGGAACGTGACGTTGGCACCCATGATCCGGCCGTCACTGTCCACTTCCACTACCACCAGGCGGCCGGACTCCATGACATAGCTGTGGAGTGCCCGAGCCAGTTCAGGCTGCAGGGTGGGATCAAGTGCTGGTGGGTTCATCGGTTTCCGACTCCAGGGTTCGTGCCCATCGGACCGCCGCATCACAACTTTCCAGGCAAGCATCGGCCCCCAAGGATGCGGCCAGGCGGGGGGCCGTGAGAAACGCCTGCCCACCGACCAGGATGCGGGTGGTGCTGTCACGTCCAAGGGCCTGCCGCAGGTATTCGATGGTACAGCGGGCTTCATGGATGTTGCTGATCAGGGTCACCGATAGGGCCACGAACCTGGGACGTTGCCGCACCGCCGTCGTGATCAGATATTCCCGGGGGGTATCGCCGCCCAGCAGGGTGATGTCCCACCCATCCAGTTCCATGCGGGTTGCCAGCATCCAGGCGCCCATTTCGTGAAACTCGTTTGAAACGGGGCTGACCAGAGCGTGTCCGCGGTGGATGTCGGGGAAGGGTAGATCATGGTAAAGGGAAGACAGGATGCCGTAGGCCATGGCGGTGGCCTGGTGTTCCATGGACACTGAAATCTCACCGTCCTCCCAGCGTGCCCCGACATCCACCATGGCGGGATAGAACAGCTCCTGCAGGATCTCGCCGTAGGACATGCCGCGGCTCAGCAGTTCTCTGCAGCGGCGGGTGATGTCCGGATAATTGCCCTGCAGCAGGTTGGTGGTGATGTAGGTATATTCCTCACGGTACCGCTCGGGGACGTGGAGCCTGCGTGCCTGGTGAGACAGGGCGGCCTTGATGATCGCCGGGTGAATGTCGGCCATCCAGCGGTATACGGGCAGGAGATGTTCCGCGTCGGCTTCGCTGAGCGTGAGACGGATGGCCTGCATCCAGGCTTCGAACTGGGCGGGGAAATAGTCAAAATGCACGCCCTGATGATGATAGGCGGCATACACCCATGGCAGGGTCTCCGCCAGCAGCTGAAAGTCATTGGCCGCAAGCACCTCGGCCATGAAGGCCGCGTGATTGCGGTGATTGCATTCCAGCAAACGCATGCCGTGCCCGCCGCTGAATTCATCGCGCCGGGGATGTCTGGCCATCGCGCATGAAACCAGGCTGGTCATCCGGTTCCTGTGGTGCCGATAACGGTCCGAGGTGCCTTTGGGAACCCGCGGGCATGGTGGCGGCGGCATGATTGGAGGGATCGGCATGGTGACGGTTTTTCAGGCCTGAAAATCTTGCCTCGGTGAGGGTTGACGGGATTGGCGGCGACAGGATTGCATGCCTGATTATAGGGCGCTTGCATGCCCGGACCTCAAAAAGCCGGTAACGCCGGTGGCCGATGGCCGGTGTCGGGCAAGTCGGGCATTGCCCCGTGGACCCCGACCCGCTAAGCTTACCCACCCGCTCCGGCCGCCCCGGCATTGCCCTTCACGCAGTTCACTCGATCCATGCCTCAGACCTACGACTACATCAAGGATGGCGCGGCCATCTATCGTAAATCCTTCGCCACCATCCGCGGCGAAGCCCGACTGGACGGCTTCAGTACCGAGGAGGCCCGGGTGGTGGTGCGCATGATCCATGCCTGCGGCATGGTGGAACTGGCGCCCCAGGTGGTCTTCACGCCCGATGCCGCCAAGGCGGGAAGGGCGGCCCTGCTGGCGGGGAAGCCCATCCTCTGTGACGCCAAGATGGTGGCCCACGGTATTACCCGCGCCCGACTGCCGGCGGACAACGAGATCATCTGCACCCTGGACGACCCCCGTGTCCCCGAACTGGCGCGACGGATCGGCAACACCCGCTCCGCTGCCGCCCTGGATCTGTGGGGGGAACGGCTCGACGGTGCCGTGGTGGCCATCGGCAATGCCCCGACCGCCCTGTTCCACCTGCTGGAACTGATCGATGCGGGGGCGCCCCGTCCAGCCCTGGTGATCGGCATGGCGGTGGGTTTCGTGGGCGCCGCGGAATCCAAGGAGGCCCTGGCCGCCTATCCGGGCCTGGAATCCGTGATCGTCCATGGTCGTCTGGGTGGCAGTGCCATGACCGTGGCGGCCGTTAACGCCCTGGCGAGCGAACAGGAATGAGCGGCCCAGGCACCCTGTTCGGCATCGGTCTGGGGCCCGGTGATCCGGAACTCATCACCCTCAAGGCCCTGCGCCTGTTGCGGACGGCGCCGGTGGTGGCCGCCTTTGCCAAGCAGGGTCGCACCGGGCAGGCCCTGGGGATTGCCGGCCCTCACCTGCTTCCCGAGCAGCGGATCCTGCGCCTGGAGTACCCCTTCACCACCGAAGTCTCCATTCATGACCCCCTGTATGCACGGGACATGGCGCTCTTCTACGATCAGGCCGCGGCGCAGGTGGCTCGCCATCTGGATGCAGGAGAGGATGTGGCGGTGATCTGCGAGGGTGATCCCTTCCTGTACGGTTCCTACATGTACCTGCACGATCGCCTGTCTCACCGCTTCCCGGCCCAGGTGGTCCCCGGCATCAGCGGCATGAGCGGATGCTGGACCCAGGCCGACACCCCGATCACCCATGGTGACGACGTACTCACGGTGATCCCGGGCACCCTGCCGGAGGACACCATGGTGTCCCATCTGAGCCGTACCGATGCCGCCGTCTTCATGAAGGTGGGCCGTAATCTTCCCCGTATCCGCACCGCCCTGGCCCGGGCCGGTCTGCTGGAACGGGCCATTCTGGTGGAGCGGGGCACCATGGAGGGCGCCCATGTGGCGCGCCTGGCCGACTGGCCGGAAGACAGGCCCGCGCCCTATTTCACCATCGTGCTGGTACCCGGCAGGCAGGGGGTTCGATGAGCGGTCGCGTGGATGTCATCGGTCTGGGTCCCGGCGCCGAGGATTTGCGCTGTCCCCGGGCCACCCTGGCCCTGGCCCAGGCCACGGACCTGGTGGGGTATGTGCCCTATGTGGAACGGGTGGTCGCCGAGGGCGGTCAGCGGATTCATGCCTCCGACAACCGCGAGGAGATCATGCGGGCGCGTCTGGCCCTGCAACTGGCCGCGGAGGGCGCCCGGGTGGCCGTGGTCTCGTCCGGCGACGGCGGCGTGTTCGGCATGGCGGCCGCGGTGTTCGAGGCCATGGACCATGGCGAGCCCGGCTGGCGGGATCTGGAGGTGACCGTGCATCCCGGGGTGTCCGCGGTGCTGGCCGCCGGTGCCCGTCTGGGGGCGCCGTTCGGCAATGACTTCTGCGTCATGTCCCTGTCGGACAACCTCAAACCCTGGAGCGTCATCCTGAACCGCCTTGAGTGCGCCGCCCGGGGTGGTTTTGCCATGGCTTTCTACAATCCCATTTCCAAGGCGCGTCCCTGGCAGCTGGGTGAAGCCCTGACCCTGCTGCGTCGTCATCTGCCGGGTCATGTGCCGGTGATCTTTGCCCGGGCCGTGAGCCGCCCGGAAGAGGCGGTGGCGGTGACCACCCTGGCCCTGGCCCGGCCGGAGCAGGCGGACATGCGCACCCTGGTGATCGTCGGCAACGCCGAGACCCGGCTGATCCCCCGTACCGGGCAGGATCCCTGGATCTACACGCCCCGCAGCGTGGGTCGGGAACGGACGTAGTGGGCGCCCAGCCAGTCCAGGGCGGCCTTCGGGTCCGGCACTTCGGCGGGCGCCGGCGGCACCCACGGGCGATCCACCATGATCACCTCCACGTTGCACATCCGTGCCGCTTCCAGCTTGGCGCGGGTGGCCTCGCCGCCGGAGTTCTTGGTCACCAGGGCGTCGATGCGGTGCTGCTGCAGCAGCCGTCGTTCATCCTCCAGCCGGAAGGGGCCGCGTTCCGTGATGCACAGGCAGTCCGGCGGACGTACCGCGGGCAGGTCTACGCTGCGGATGATGTAACGGTGCCAGGGGGCCTCGCAAAAGGTGGCCAGTTCCAGCTGCCCGATGGTGAGAAAGACCCGTCGGGGCCGGGTACCCAGGGCCTGCGCTGCGGCGACCATGTCGGGAACCCCCCGCCAGCGATCCTCCGGGCCGGGCATCCAGGCCGGGCGCCGCAGGGCCATCAGGGCGACGCCTGTCCGTTCCGCGGCCATGACGGCATGGGTGGACATGCGGGCGGCGAAGGGGTGGGTGGCATCCACCAGCACCTCGATGGCCTCCCGGCCCAGGTACTCGGCCAGCCCGTCGGGACCCCCGAAGCCGCCGCTGCGGCAGGGCAGGTCCGGCAGGCGGGGATTTTGCGTGCGCCCGGCCACCGAGTAGGTGGGGGCAAAGCGTGCGTCACCTTCCAGAGCCCGGGCCAGTTGCATGGCTTCTCCGGTGCCGCCGAGGATCAGGATGCGCAGGGGGGTGTGGGTCATGACTCGCTTCAGGCAGAACGGATGGACAGGCCCGGCACCCTGGCCGGTGGGGCAGGGCGCGGGATGTTGCCGGGGCAGAGACTGCCATGACCGGTGAACATATCCGTCAGCCGGTCGGTGATCTCCCCGGCCCCTGGCTGAGCATCATAGGCCTGGGAGAGGAGGGCGTCGAGGCCCTGAGCCCCACCGCCCGCGCCCTGATCGGTGCCGCCGTCCTGGTGGTCGGCGGAGCGCGTCATCTGACCCTGGCCGCGCCCCTGATTCGGGGAGAAACACTGTCCTGGGCCTCGCCCCTGTCCGACACCCTGCCCGGGATCCTCGCCCGGCGGGGACAGCCGGTGGTGGTGCTGGCCTCCGGTGATCCCTTCTTCTTCGGCGTGGGCACCACCCTGCTGCGGCATCTGCCGGCGCGGGAGATGTGCTGCCTGCCTCACCCCTCCAGCGTGTCGCTGGCCGCCGCCCGCCTGGGCTGGGCCCAGCAGGAATGCGCGGTGGTGTCCCTCACCGGTCGCCCCCTGGAGACCCTGCGACCGGCCCTGCAGCCGGGGGGGCGTCTGTTTGTGCTCACCGCCGACCAGGACTCGCCGGGGCAGATCTGCGAGGCCCTGACCCGATGGGGATTCGGTGAGACCGCCGTGACCCTGATGGAGGCCCTGGGCGGTCCACGGGAACGCCGGCGTCATGTCAGGGCACGGGATTTCGACCTCCAGGACGTCCAGCCCCTGAACCTGCTGGCGCTGGAGGTGTTGGCCGAGCCATCCGCCCGCATCATCCCCTTGGCCCCGGGGCTGCCGGATGACTGGTTCGAACACGACGGCCAGATCACCAAGCGGGAGATTCGCGCCGTCACCCTGTCCAGTCTGCGTCCCCGGGCCGGCGCGCTGCTCTGGGACGTGGGGGCGGGTTCCGGTTCCATCGGCATTGAATGGCTGCTGGCCCACTCCGGCACCCGGGCCATTGCCGTGGACGGCCACCCGGAGCGAGCCGCCCGCGCGGCCCGCAATGCCGCCGCTCTGGGTGTCCCCCGGCTGGAGGTGCGGGTCGGTCGTGCCCCCGCCGTGCTGGAGGGGTTGCCCCGGCCGGATGCGATCTTCATCGGCGGCGGCGCCCGCGACGAGGCCGTCATCGACCAGTGCTGGGCCGCCCTGCTCCCCGGTGGTCGCCTGGTGGCGAACGTGGTGGTGCTGGAGACGGAGCAGGTCATCCAGCGGGCCTGGCAGCGCTACGGCGGCACCCTGACCCGTCTGTCGGTGGAACGCCTGGAACCCGTCGGCAGTCTGCACGGTTTTCGTCCCGCCATGCCCGTGGTGCAATGGGCGGTGGAAAAGAGGAACTGATTGATGACCGTACACTTCATCGGCGCCGGTCCCGGCGCGGCGGATCTGATCACCCTGCGGGGCGCGCGCCTGCTGGCCCGTTGCCCCGTGTGTCTCTACGCCGGTTCCATCGTGCCGGCGGAGTTGCTGGAACATTGCCCAGCCGGGGCGCGGTTGGTGGACACGGCACCGATGGATCTGGATGCCATCGAGGCGGAATACGTCCGCGCCCACGAGGCCGGGGAGGATGTGGCCCGCCTGCATTCCGGCGATCTGTCCGTCTACAGCGCCGTGGCCGAGCAGATGCGCCGTCTGGATCGACGGGGCATTCCCTACACCCTCACCCCCGGCGTGCCTGCCTTTGCCGCCGCCGCCGCCGTGCTGGGGCGGGAACTGACGGTGCCGGAAGTGGCCCAAAGTCTGGTGATCACGCGCATGTCCGGACGTGCCTCCGCCATGCCGCCGGGCGAAACCCTGGAAAACTTCGCCCGCACCGGCGCCACCCTGGCCATTCACCTGGCCATCCACCGTCTGGAGGACGTGGTGGCGGCCTTGGTACCCCACTATGGCGAGGACTGCCCGGTGGCGATCGTCGCCCGCGCCAGCTGGCCGGATCAGACGGTGCTGCGTGGCACCCTGTCCGGCATCGTGGCCATGCACCGGGTCGATCCCATCGAGCGTACCGCCCTGATCCTGGTGGGGCCGGCCCTGGGCAGTGAGGATTTTCGCGAAAGTGCCCTGTACAACACGGACTATGTCCGCCGTTATCGTCCCGGTTACGGGTCGTGAGCGGACAGCCCCGGAGCATTCCGATGAACGAAGTCTCACCCAATCGCCCCTTGTCCCCGGAGACCGCTCTGGACACCCTGGGGACCCTGTTGCCAGGCATGCCCCGACTGCGGCAGGGAGAGGTGTGGATCGTCGGAGCCGGTCCCGGTGATCCCGGGCTGCTGACCCTGCATGCCCTGTCGGCCCTGTTGCAGGCGGATGTCCTGGTACATGACGCCCTCATCGATCCCCGTACCCTGGCCCTCGCCCGTCCGGAGGCGGTGCGCATCTTTGCCGGCAAGCGCGGCGGCAGGCCCTCCACCCATCAGGACGACATCACCGCCACCCTGGTGGATCAGGCCCGGCGGGGCTTCCGTGTGGTGAGGCTCAAGGGCGGGGATCCCTTCATCTTCGGTCGCGGTGGCGAGGAAGTGGCCGAGCTGGTGGCCCAGGGCATCCCCCATCGGGTCATCCCGGGGCTGACCTCGGGGCTGGCGGGGCTGAGCGCCGTGGGTATCCCAGCCACCTGCCGGGGGGTGAATCAGGCGCTGTTCCTGGCCACCGGCCATGGTGCTGGCACCCGGCCCACGCCGGACGGCATCGACTGGACCCTGGTGGGGCGTCTGAATCAGCCGGTGATCCTGTATATGTCCCTGCGCAACCTGCCCTTCATCCTGGATGGCCTGGGGCAGGGCGGGATGGCCGACGCGCTCCCGGCGGCGGTGGTCGCCTCCGCCACCACCCTGGAGGAGCGGGTGGTGATCACCACCAAGGGCGAGTTGCTGGAGACCATCCGTCGGGAGGGGCTGGAGGCGCCGGCCATTGTGGTCCTGGGCGAGATCGTCCGTTGTCATCACACCCTGCGGCAGGTAGTGACCCAGGCGGTGGAGTCGGCCTCCGGTCAGGCGTGAGCCTCGACGGGAAAGGCTTGCCCACGACATGCCGCCGTTCAACAATCAGTGCCAGCCCAACGCATCCAGGAGGTTCCATGAGCGATATCCGCAACCGCCTCTCCGCCCTGCAGCGTCGTCTGGATGAACTGCAGGCCGCCGTCGGTGACGACAATCCCCGGGCCACTGAACTCATCGCCGCCCTCGGGGATGATCTGAACCGCCTGTCGGCGGACATGGCCGGTGAAGCCGTCACCACCGAAGACAAGGCCGACGCAAACCCCGAGACCCTGGAGCAGGAAGGCGATGCCCTGAAATGTCCCCGTTGCACCCTGCGGGGACTGTATGCGGTCAAGGGGCGGGTGCGGGAACGTGCTGAAGGGGCCGGGCGCGAAGCCCTGTACCATTGCTGGAGTTGCGGCTATGAGGTGTGGCGGCCGTCATCGGTATCGAACGGCATCTGAGTGCTCATTCCTTATCCGTGATGCCGGTTCCGGGTCCCTGGCGTTGCTCCATGGCGCGACGCAGCAGTGCCGCCCCCCGATAGGCCCCGTGCACGAACTTGCTGTAGGGCACCAGCAGGAAGAAGCCCAGCACCGTGCCCAGGTGCAGGGCCAGCAACAGCCCCATGGCCGCGGTCTCCCGCAGGGCCAGCAGCACCAGGCCGGTGGCGGCCACCGCGAACAGCAGACCCAGCAGGGCGTAATCCGCCGGCAGGGTTTCCGCCGCGGTGGGTGCCGGGTCCCCCCGCCGTTTCACCCACACCAGCCCGGCCGCTCCCGCCATCATGCCGACACCCCCCGCCGTGCCCAGCAGCACCGGCAGGCTGAAGACGGGGTAGGGTGCTTCCAGGGCCAGGAAGTGATGATAGCCGGCCGCCACCGTGGTGGCGGCCAGGCACAGCAGGAAACCGTAGAACAGGGCATGGTGAAAGCCCCGTCGCCATTGGGTAAAGCGCCCGTCCACGTCATTGCAGCCGCCGCCCCCGCCGTCCAGGTTGCGCAGGGTGAGCAGGTCCGCCGCCGCCCGGGGCAGGGCCCGCCACCAGGATGAGGCCGGCGGTGCGCCCCGACCGATGTCCCGCCAGAAACGGGCCACTCCGATCCCCAGGGCCAGCACCGATGCGCCCAGGGTGACCAGGGCCACCGTGGTCATCACCCCCCAGGGGATCACCGCGTAGAAGGCCCCTGCCTCCCGGTGCACGGCAAACAGGGTGTCCCAGGGCACCAGTATCAACGTGAGCAGGGGGATCAGCAGGGTGGCGACCAGGCTCACCATGAGGGTGGCCGGACCGCTGCGGGCCAGCAGGGCGGCGAAGGCACGGGGCCAGGCGTAATGGCGGTAGCTGTCGTGGCGAACCCGGGCCAGGGTGGCGGGCACGTTGATGGCGAATTCGTGGGGCGGAGCATACTGGCAGGCATACCAGCAGGCCCGGCAGTTGTGGCACAGATTGGCCAGATAATGCAGGTCGTCCCGGGTGAGGTCCGGGCGCTGTTCCGAGGCGTGGAACACGGCGCAGTAGCCGGTGCAGTAGCTGCAGACGTTGCACAGGTTCATCACCCGGCGGGCTTCGGCGAGTGTTGTGGAGGCATCCGGGGGACTCAGTTCAGGCATTTTTCTCCCTCGGGGCGCAGTGTCAGGACCCGGCGGGCGGCTTCCTCCCCGGCGATGCGGCCAAACACGGCGCCCACGGTCAGGGCGGCGCCGGCCACGTAGCCGGTACCCAGGACGGTGGGGGCCATGATCATCCCTGCCGCATGAAGACCGTCGCAGGGCCGGCCGTCGACCGTCATGATCCTGGCCCGGGCATCCACCTTGAGGCCGTGGCAGGTGAAGGTGATGCCGGGGGCCATGGTCCAGGCATGGAAGGGCGGGGTGGTCAGGGGCAGGGCGCGGCGGGTCTTGGGCGGTTCCAGGCCCTCGGTGTGGCCGTCCTCCGGGCCATCGGGCCGCAGGGCCGCGTGGTAGCGATCCACCGTGTCCCGCAGGATCGCCGGGTTCAGTGCCAGGGTCCGGGCCAGTGTCTCCACGGTATCCGCCCGGTGGGTGGGATAGATGGAGGGCGGCGCCCGGCGCAGTCCCGCCGCGTCCAGGATCAGGTGGGCCCTGGCACCGGGCAGGCGGGCCACCCGGCGGCCCCAGAAGGAATAGCGGCGCGGGGTGATCTCCGCCCCTTCGTCCTGGAAGCGGCGTCCGTCCCGATCCACCACCAGACCCCAGGGCATGCCGTCCACCCGGGTGACGATACCGCCATCGGCGGCGGGGGCCATGGCATTCACCGCCACCAGATGGCAGGCCCCGGGAACCCCCGCCGGCGCCGCGCCCTGGGCCAGCAGGGACAGCAGGATCTCGCCCCGGACATGGGGGCTGCCCCGGACCAGGAAGGCCGCGGCATCGATGCCCCAGGTCCGGGACAGGGCTTCGGGGTTGGCCTGATAGCCGCCGCTGCAGATCACCACGGTGCGGGCCGAGAGGGTCAACGATGCGCCTTCCCGGCATGCCGGAAGGTGGTGGTGGTCCGCGGCCCGTAGCCGGACATCCAGAACCTTCGTGTCGTGCAGGATCTCCACCCCCAGGTCTTCGGCGGTTCGGGCCAGGGCGTTGATCATGGCCCTGCCGCCGCCCAGGAAAAAGGCGGTCTTGCAGGACCAGGGAAGCATGCCGTCGCCGGTGGGCTGGAACCTCACGCCCTGGGCCTGCAGCCAGTCAGGTAATTCCCGGGAACGCTCCGCCATCAGACGGGCCAGATCTTCATCCATCTGGCCGCCGCCGACCCGCCGCAGGTCGGTGAGAAATTCCTCCACGGTATAACGGCCCGGGAACAGGGGGGAGGGGGCGTCGTGGACCAGACGCAGGTTGCGGGAGTGACGGGCGTTGCCTCCCAGCAGATAGCGGGGGGCGCTGTCCACCAGCTGCACCGAGGCACCGGCCCGGCGGGCGGCGAGGGCGGCACAGAAGGCGGCGATGCCGCCGCCGATGACCAGGACGTCGTTCATGACGGGGGCAGGGCGCCCATGGGGCGGCTGATGTCCCAGAGCCGGTCCAGGTTCAGATCCTCTTCCAGTTGCACTGCCAGGGTGTCCAGGGTGGACTGGGTCTGCCGGGCATGGTGCAGCTCGCCGGCCTCGCCCCCCATGCGCTTGAGCCAGTGGCTGCGGAATCCATCCCCGGCGAAGAGACCATGCACGTAGGCCCCCATGACCCGTCCATCGGCAGACTCCGCCCCTTCCGGCCCCTCATCCAGCATGAGCCAGGGGCGGGCCAGTCCCGCCCCCGTGGTGCGTCCCATGTGCATCTCGTAGCCCTGCACCCGTTGGCCGCTGCGACGATCCAGTTGATCCAGGTCCAGCAGGCGCTTGTCCCGGGTGATGGTGGTCTCCAGATCCAGCAGCCCCAGGCCCGGTGTGTCGCCGGGCGGTCCTTCCAGACCCTGGGGGTCCCGCACGACCCTGCCCAGCATCTGGTAGCCGGCACACAACCCCACCACGCCGCCCCCCTGGCGCACGTGGGCCAGGATGTCGATGTCCCAGCCCTCCCTTCGCAGCATCTCCAGGTCGGTGCGGGTGGCCTTGGACCCGGGCAGCAGGACCACGTCCGCCGCCCGTGGGATCGGTTCGCCGGGATTGACCCAGCACAGGTTTACGCCCGGTTCCGCCGCCAGCGGGTCCAGGTCGTCGAAATTGGCGATGCGGGACAGCCGGGGCACGGCGATCAGCAGACCCGATCCCGTGCGGGATCTGCGTTGTTCCAGGGCCAGGGAGTCCTCCTGGGCCAGCCGGGCGGCGCCGTCGAACCAGCGTACCAGGCCCAGGCAGGGCCAGCCGGTGGCTCCGGTCATGTCCTCGCGGGCGGGATCGAAAATCCGCGGATCGCCACGGAAGCGATTGACGATGTAGCCGCTCACCCGGTCCCGCTCCGAGGCGGTCCACAGCTGATGGGCCCCCAGCACCGAGGCGGTCATGCCGCCGCGGGCATCCTCCCCCAGCAGGGCCACGGGGATGTCCGCCGCCTCCGCCAGACCCATGTTGGTGATGTCCCGGGCCCGCAGATAGCGTTCGGCGCCGCTACCAGCCCCTTCCACCAGCACCAGATCCGCCTCGGCGGCCAGGCGCCGCAGGCTGTCCAGGACAGCGGGCATGAGGCCGGGCTTGAGATCCTGGTAATCCGCGGCGGCCCAGCTACCGAGCACGCGACCGCGCAGCACCACCTGACTGGTCAGGTCGCTCTGGGGCTTGAGCAGGACCGGATTCATATGCACCGAGCAGGGGGCGCCGCAGGCCAGGGCCTGCAGGGCCTGGGCCCGGCCGATCTCCCCCCGGGCAGGGCTGCCATCGGGACCCGGCGGAGCGTCCGCGTCGATGGTGACGGCGGCGTTGTTGCTCATGTTCTGGGCCTTGAAGGGCCGCACGGTCAGACCCCGGCGGGTATAGGCCCGGCACAGGCCCGCCACCAGCAGGCTCTTGCCCACGTCGGCACTGGTGCCCTGGATCATGAGGATGCGGGCGCGGGCCGGTGTGGCGTTCGGGAGTGGGGTGAAGGGTAGTGAGGGCATGGTCTCTACCGAGCCAGGGCCAGCAGGGCATCCAGGTCCAGGTTCTCCTCGCAGTGGTCCGCCAGGGCCTCCAGGGCCGCTTCCACCCGCGCCTCGTAATCCAGGGCGGAGGCCTGGGCACCCACCCGGGACAGCCAGGCGGCCCGGAAGCCGTCATCCCCGAAGATGCCGTGGACATAGCCGCCGGTGACCCGGCCGTCGGCGGACACCGCGCCTTCCGGCCGCGGGTTGCCGTTGCCGTCATCCAGCATCAGCCAGGGCCGTTCCAGGCCGGGGCCGTGGGTGCGCCCCATGTGCATCTCGTAACCGGTGACCCGGCAGCCGCTCAGGGTGTCCCGGGCACCCAGTTCAATGAGCTTTTTCTCGGCGCCGATCTCTGTTTCCACGTCCAGCAGGCCCAGCCCGGGGGTTTCTCCCGGTTCACCCTCGATGCCCCGGGGGTCCCGCACCACCCTGCCCAGCATCTGGAAGCCGGCGCACAGGCCCACCACCCGGCCGCCCTGGCGCGCGTGGGAGAGGATGTCGATGTCCCAGCCTTCCCGTCGCAGCACTTCCAGGTCGGCGCGGGTGGCCTTGGAGCCGGGCAGGATGATCACGTCGGCATCCCGGGGGATGGGATTGCCCGGCTTCACCCAGCGCACGCTCACCCCGGGTTCCGCCGCCAGCGGGTCCAGGTCGTCGAAGTTGGCCACCCGGGAGAGCTGGGGCACCGCGATGTTGAGACCCCGGCCCTCTCCGTCGGCGGGACGTTCCAGGGCCAGGGAGTCTTCCGCCGGCAGGCGGGTGGCCCCCTCGAACCAGCGCAGCACCCCCAGCGAGGGCCAGCCGGTGCGCTGGGTCATCAGTTCGCAGGCGGGCTCGAACAGGGAGAGGTCGCCCCGGAACTTGTTGATGATGTAGCCCACCACCCGGGCCTGCTCGGATTCGTTGAACAGGGCATGGGTGCCGACGATGGCGGCCAGGGCGCCGCCCCGGTCGATGTCCCCCAGGATCACCACCGGCAGATCGGCCAGTTGCGCCAGTTTCATGTTGGTGATGTCGGACTTGCGCAGATACACCTCGGCGCCGCTGCCGGCCCCTTCCACCAGCACCAGGTCCGCCTGGGCGGCGGTGCGGTGGAAGCTGTCCATCACCGCCGGCAGCAATTGGGGCTTCATCTTGTGATAGACCTTGGCCCGGCAGTTGCCCAGCACCCGCCCCCGTAGTACCACCTGGGAGCCGATCAGGGTTTGGGGCTTGAGCAGCACCGGATTCATGTGGATGGAGGGCTCCACCTTGCAGGCCCGGGCCTGCAGGGCCTGGGCGCGACCGATCTCTCCGCGGGGAATCTGTCCGTCAGGCCCCGGCGGCAGGTCGCTGTCCCGGGTGACGGCGGCGTTGTTGCTCATGTTCTGGGCCTTGAAGGGCCGCACAGTCAGGCCCCGGCGGGTATAGGCCCGGCACAGGCCGGCCACCAGCAGGCTCTTGCCCACGTCGGAGCTGGTGCCCTGGATCATCAGCGCCCGGGCCTTGCGGGGACCGGGATCGGGCAGGGCGGGAAAATCGATGGGGGCGGTGGGATCTTCGATCACGGGGGATACCTGGGCAGTGACGATAAAGGCGATGGGTCAAGATACAGGCAGGCATTTGGCTTGGGCAAGGCGATGCCTTGAAACGACGAAGGGCACCCCGGAAGGTGCCCTTGCGTCAATGACGGACCTGGCTGTCGTTAAACGGCGTCTCAGGCGTTTTCCTTGATCTTCTCCTTGATCTTGGCGTCATCCATGCTCTCGGGCAGCTGCTGGTCCCCGCCGCCGCAGATCTTCACCTGCTGGGCGGTGCTGGAGGTGTTCTCCGGCAGCTGCTCGTCGCCGCCGCCGCAGGCCTTGAGGGCGGCGCCCTTGGCACCGGCCCGCTTGCGGGGCGGTGCACTCTTCCACTTGATGACCTGTTCCTCAAGCTGCGGCTCGGGCTTGACCAGGGTGCGGGAGGTGTCGAAGTTCCAGTTCACGGTCTTTCTGGACTGGGGACCCCAGTAACCGGCCTTGCCCAGGTCGTAGAAACGGCGCTCGAAGGCGCTCTTCAGGAACGCCTTGAGGCAGCCCAGCAGGTACTTGCGGCGCAGCGGGTTTCTTTCCCACGGATAGCCGAGGAAGGCCTTCTTCATGTAGAAGCGGCGGTAGTTGTGCATCACCCGGTCCAGCAGTTCGCCGCGGGTCATGGCCTTGGGCTTCATGATGGGGGTCACGAAGTTGTACTTCTCGAAGTCGAAGATCTCCACCTTGTCCTTCATCTCCGTGTACAGGTCGGAGAAGGGCCAGGGGGTGAACATGGCCCAGTTGGCCATGTCCGGGTTCCAGTCCATGCACAGCTGGAAGGTTTCTTCCAGGGTCTCGGCGGTCTCGTTTTCCAGGCCGACGATGAACTGGGCCTCGGTGACGATGCCGGCATTGCGCAGCAGTTCGATGGCCCGCTTGTTCTGGGCCACGGTGGTTTCCTTGACGAACATGTCCAGGTTGAGCTGTGCCGCCGCTTCGGTGCCCAGGGAGATATGGACCAGGCCCGCCTTGCGGTAGAAGGGCAGCAGGTCTTCGTCGCGCATGACGTCGGTCACGCGGGTGTTGATGCCCCAGAGCACGCCCAGATCGCGGTCGATGAGTTCCTGACAGAACTCCACGAACTTGGCCTTGTTGATGGTGGGCTCCTCGTCGGCGAGGATGAAGAAGCCGACGCCGTGTTCCTTCACCAGGATCTCGATCTCATCCACCACCTTCTTGGGATCGCGCACCCGGTAGTCACGCCAGAACTTCCACTGGGAGCAGAAGCTGCAGGTGAAGGGGCAACCGCGGGCCATGTTGGGGGTGGCCACCGGCACGCCCATGGGGATGTAGATGTATTTCTTCCAGTCCAGCACGCCCCAGTCGGGGATGATGGAGTCCACGTCGCGGATGGTGGGCGCGGCGGGGGTGGCGACCACCTTGTCGTCTTCGATGTAGGCGATGCCCTTGATGTCCTGACGGCCCGATTCCCAGCGGCCCTCGTCCACGGCACGGACCACTTCCAGCACCACGGCCTCGCCTTCGCCGCGCACGATGGCGTCGATCCAGGGGGCTTCGGTGAGCACCTGCTGGAACATGAAGGTGGCGTGGATGCCGCCGAGCAGGGTCACGGCGTTGGGGCAGGCCTCCTTGGCGATCTTGAGGGTCTGTTCGGCCTTGTAGATGGCGGGGGT
The DNA here is from genome assembly GCF_000225005.1 of Ectothiorhodospira sp. PHS-1. Classification (NCBI taxonomy): domain Bacteria; kingdom Pseudomonadati; phylum Pseudomonadota; class Gammaproteobacteria; order Chromatiales; family Ectothiorhodospiraceae; genus Ectothiorhodospira; species Ectothiorhodospira sp. PHS-1. The sequence goes on from NZ_AGBG01000002.1 coordinate 66,591, forward strand.
GACGGCGGTACAGGCAATGATGTCGGGCTGAGCTTCGGCAAAGATCTTGCGCAGATCTTCATCCGGGGTATCGTCGGTCATGGCATCGACGAAGACGTATTCGGTGTACCCGTGGGACTTGAGGTAGCCGGCCAGATAGGCCACCCAGGCGGGGGACCACTTGCCGGCGATTTCGGCGCCCCCGGAGTGGTAATTGGGATGGACGAAGAGGATTCGCATACATTGCTCCCGCGAAAGGATTTATCACCCCCGGGTTTCCCCGCAAGTGAAGAAGACAGGCGGGGCGTTCCTAAGTTCCCCGGAATGCCTGATCGTACCCGTGGATTTTTGGCACTGTCAACCTTGATGGACAGCTTGACATGCGCTGCGTCAAGGGCTTGTATCATCCAGGTTCCCGAGGGCACCGGTCTTGCAGACGGTGCGGTTGCGTCCCTCGCTCTTGGCCTGGTAGAGGGCCTCATCGGCCAGGCCCAGCATTTCATCCAGACTGCTGTCCCTGTCGGCGGCGCAGGCGCCGATGCTGAGGGTGACGGGCAGGGCGCCGGCCCGGGTCACGATCGGGGTCCTGCATAGCTGCTGGCGCAGTTTGTCGAACAGTTGCCAGGGATCGGCACCGACCGGCATGGCGGCAACGATCAGGAACTCCTCGCCCCCCAGGCGCCCGACGGCATCGTAGGATCGCACGCTCTCGCGCAGCAGGTGGGCAATCCCGCACAGGACCTCATCGCCGGTCTGATGGCCGTGGGTGTCGTTGATGATTTTGAACCGGTCCACGTCACACATGCCGATGGCCAGCATTTCACCATTGCGAATGCAGCGTTCCCGCTCCCGTTCCAGGTGTTCCAGGATGGCTCGGCGATTGGGAAGACCGGTGAGGGGGTCATGGGTGGCCTGGTAGGCCATGTCTTCACGGCTCTGCAACAGGGCGTCCTGGAGCCGGATGATCCGGATGCCCACGCCCATCCTGGCCCGCAGTTCACCGGCATCGAAGGGTTTGACCAGGTAGTCGTCGGCACCGTTGTCCAGGGCGTGGATCAGGTCGGCCTTGGTATCCCGGCAGGTCAGCATGATGATGAATGTGGGCAGCTCGGTCCGCAGGCCGCGCACCTTGCGCACCACGTCGATGCCGTCCATCTCCGGCATCATCCAGTCGAGGATCGCCAGCCGGGGGGCATCGGGCATCTGCAGTATCCGCCAGGCTTCCATGCCGTCCCGGGTCTCGATCACCTCATGCCCCGCTTTCTCCAGCAGCGATACCAGCAGGGTGCGGGAGGTCAGGTCGTCCTCGGCAATCAGGATGCGCACCGGCGTGTCACCTCGGATGGTCATGCCGTTTCGGCATCGGGTCGTGGATCATGATCGGACATCTCCCGCAGCACAAGCCGCAAGGCCTCCAGCAATTCGTTACATTGCTGTTCAAGATCCGGCAGCAGGGCGGCCGCGGCCCGGATATCGTCGTTTGCGGCCGTCTCCAGTCGTTGGGCAGCCAGGCGCAGGCACTCGCCTCCCGTGCTGGCGGCGGCACCCTTGAGGGCATGGGCTTGCCGACGGACCTGTTCCGGCGTGCTGCCGGGTGTGTTCAGCAGCCGTTGCAGTGTCTCGACCTGACGGGGCAGGTCTGCCCGCGCAGTTTCCAGTACCTTGCGAAGCAGATCCCGATCCCCCTGCAGGCGCCGCTCCATGCCCGGCCTGTCGAAGATCAGAGTACCGGGTGCGGGTGATGGCCGTGTCGATACACCGGATGGGGGTGACTCATTCCCCGGATCCCGGCCGAGCCATGGCCGCAGTGTTCGTGCCACGACCTCGGGGGTCAGCGGTTTGCCCAGGTGTCCATCCATGCCCGCTTCGCGACAAAGGGCCTGATCCTCGGGGTTGCTCTGGGCGGTCATGGCGATGATCGTCATGTTCCGCGCGGTCGGGCCGGCTTCACCGCGGCGGATGCGTCGGGTCACCTCCAGGCCGTCCATGTCCGGCATCTGGATATCCAGCAGCAAGAGATCGTAGTCGCGGTCCCGCAGGGTCGCCAGCGTGTCCCGGCCGCAAGGCACGGAATCCGCCGTCAGCCCCAGCTTGCCCAGGATGCCCATGGCCACTTCGCGATTCACCGGGTTGTCATCGGTGACCAGGATGCGAATGTCGGGATTGCCGGCGCCGTCGAGTTTCCGTTCCGGCGCGGTCTCAAACCTTGCCGGGGTGGCGGCCTGGAGCGGTACCGTGAACTGGAATGTGGAGCCCTGTCCCTCCCGGCTCTCGACCTGGATATCTCCGCCCATGAGCGCCACCAGTTGCCGGCAGATGGCCAGCCCCAGTCCGCTACCGCCGTAGCGGTGGGTGGTGGAGGCATCCACCTGGGTGAATTTCTGGAACAGCAGGTCCAGCTTGTCCGCCGCGATGCCGATCCCGGTATCCGCGACCGCGAATTGCAGCAGCCCGCGTCCCTGTTCCCGTGCCTGTCGGCTGACCGTGATCCGTACGCCGCCTGTGTGGGTGAACTTGACGGCATTGCCGGTGAGGTTGAACAGGACCTGGCGCAGCCGGGTCGGATCCCCGACCAGCCATGCCGGTACATCCGGTTCAACGTGACACTGCAGCGTGAGGCCCCGGGCATGGGCGGTGGGGATCAGGGTTCCGGTCACGCTGTCCAGCAGCTCCTGCGGGGAGAAGGGGATCTCCTCCAGTTCCAGTTTGCCGCTCTTGATGCGGGAGAAGTCCAGGATGTCGTTGATGAGGTCCATCAGCGTTCTTGCGCTGGAGAGCAGGGCACGGACGTATTCGGCCTGCCGGGGTGCCATCGGGGTATCCTTGAGCAGTTCCGCCATGCCGATGATGCCGTTCATCGGGGTGCGTATCTCATGGCTGATGTTGGCCAGGAAATCACTCTTGGCCTGGCTGGCCATGAGGGCGGCCTCCTTGGCCCGCACCAGCGCCTGCTGGGCCTGATGACGGGACGTGGCGTCATGGATGATGGAAAACAGCAGGGTCTGCCCATCCAGGTCCAGTGGCGTGGAATGGATCTCCACATGGCGGATGTCGCCGTCATGCAGACGATGTTGAAATTCAAACTGATTGCAGATTTGTTGCAGGGCCTGCTGCATCGCCAACCTGATTTCCGCCTCCTGCCGGTTGTTGATCTGGAATATGCTCATGGTGCGCAGCGTTGCCGGCTCATGACCGTAGAACCGGACGGCGGCGGGGTTGGCATCGACGATGCTTCCGTCACGGGGGTTGATGAGCAGCATGACGGCGCTGTTGTTCTCGAAAAAACTCCGAAAGCGCCGCTCACTCTCCCGCAGTTCCCTTTGCTGTTCACGGATGCCGGCATCGGTCCGCCGTAGCAGCACAATCAGGAACCCGAGCAGGCCTCCCAGCAGCACCAGGGTCCATGCGCCGGACAGACCCAGAACCCTGCCGTGGGCCGCCTGGAGCTCGGAAATGTCATGCAGCAGCAACAGGTTGCCGATCCGGTACCCGCCGGCGTCCTGGAATGGGAGAGCCGTCAGGCGCCAGTGCCCGTCCCTGAAGGGGATGTCCCGCAAGGCATGCATGGGTGGCGCGGCGACGAAGGGCGCGAGGATCTCCCGCAGCAGCGGGTCGGAGGCATAGAGAAGCGTACCGGACCGGGGGCGATGTCCGCTCGACCCATCGCCGCCCGGTTCGGATGCCGGTGCGATGAAGGCCAGTTCCATGTCCGGTCGCAGATGGCTGCCGGCAAGCACCTGATCGAAGGACAGTGCAAGTTCCAGGGTGCCGAGCCGCCGTTCCCGGGCGTCCAGGATCGGGCGGGTGGCCTGCATGAGCAGGCTTCCTGTCTCGTCCAGCACCAGTCGTGATGGTGCCTGGTCTCCGCTCGGCGGGTATCCCCAAAGGGGTTGGAGTTCGGCGGGCATCCGGGCCGTGCAGGCCCGGCACTCGCCTTGCGGGGTCAGCAGGGCCGCGTAACGAAATGGGTGGAGCGAGGCGAACTGATGCAGCAGATCGCGGGCGTCTCCTGTTGTCGCGGTGTCATCGGGTTGGCGCAGTGCCCGCTCCAGACTCGGGTGCTGGATCAGCAGCCCGGCACTCGTGTTCAGGATGCGCGTCTGCTCGCCCTGGAGATGGCGGATATCCCTCAGCACCCCGGTGTAGGCCTCCCGGCTGGATTCCCGGAGCTGTTCGGACTGGAGCCAGAGGACGATCAGATTGAAGCCGCTCACCAGCAGGATGAGCATCAGCACCAGCGGGATCAGCAGCCGGCCAAGGATGGGTCGGGGGGATTCGTGGAGCCGGTGGGTGGAGACGAGGGCGGCGGCAAATCCGATGAACAGGCTCCAGAAAAAGCCCAGGGGGAGGGCTGCCCGACCGGCAATGTCCTGTTTCCACGCGCCTGCATCCACGTCGATGCCCAGGATGGCCGGTATGTTGTCGGTGTCGGGATCATGGATGGGCAGGATGGCGCTGACCCAGGTGCCCCACTCGTCGGTCAGCGGGCCTTCCACGAAGGGTCTGCCGTGTTCGAATGCGGCGGCAAGCTCTGCCGAGTGCTCTTCAAATATCGAGCCGGGTGGCAATTCAGTCCATTCTTCCCAGGGGGCGAATGGCTGATCCACCAGGAAAACCACCCTGCCGGTCGAATCCAGCCCCAGGAGATAGAGATAGGCATAGCGCTCGTTGTCCAGGCGCGCCCGCATCAGCGCGGACTGCAGCGAGCGGAAGGCTTCCAGTTCGGTGTCGTCGGGGTGGCCGCTCAGGGCGCGGATCTACTCGATGTCCAGGCCAAGCTGGACCCTGCCCGCCTTCTCCAGCAATTCCTGGCGAAGTTTCAGGTCGATATGCTGGATGGCGATGCCGCCCAGCAGCAGGCCGATGCCCATGGTGATCGCCATCACCACCAGGGCGTGGCGGAGAGTCCAGCGATTCATCCTTACCCCGATTGTTGAACCGATGGCTTAACCAATATTTCCGGGGTGGTGCAGACGCACCGGATGATTGAGGACATTGCGCGGAAGAACGGCGCCCAGCCCGTCCATGCGCGGGGTCACGGTTCCGGCTGTGCGTCCTCGGGCCGGGCCACCCGGTAGCGGGTCTGTTCATGACCGTCCCACAGGACCGGACGTTCCAGCCATTTCTGGATGAAGTGCCAGGACTGGCGGTAGCCGTCATGGGGCAGGGTGCAGTCGCTGCAGTCCTTGCGTCGCATGCCCCGTGGGTCGGTGAAGACCGTGTAAGGCCCGGGACATTCATAGGCAATCAGCGGGCAGTAGCAGAACAGACAGTTGAACTCCCGGCTGACACCCTGGTGGCAGGGCATGAACGGGCAGGCGCTATTGGTAAAGCCCTTGTAGGCCTCGTTTTCGGTGCTGTCTTTGGGCTCCATGATCTCCTCCGGGGGCCTGCGCGGGAGGGCAGGTTTGGGGATTGCCGGCCGGTTGTCAAGCCGGCGCGGGTTCGGGGAAAGTCCGACGACTGTACTATGCTTCATGCAGGGCGGATGCCCGTTTCCGTGGCAAAAAGCCGGTCGCGCACAGGAACTGTGCACGGCGGGTGACGTCCAACCGGAAAGACAGGCCACGGGTCAGGCTTGAAAAAGTACCCGGGCAGCTCATCCACCTTCCCGTTCAGGTTGCCGGCAAACCGGGCCCCTGCCCAGGGGCGGTCTGGCGGGTTGAGTGCGACGGATATTCGGCTGTGGTCCCTATCTTGCATAGGTCAACGCAGTGTCATCTGACTCCATAACGAGGGGGTGATTGCGATGGATTCGGCTGAAGCCTTGATTGCGCAGTGCGCACGCGCCTATCAGAAACGCCAGGAGACGGAGATGTCCCTGGGTGAATACCTGGAGGGATGCCCCGATGATCCGATGCGCTATGCCAGTGCCGCCGAGCGACTGGTGGCCGCCATCGGCGAACCCAGGGTGCTGGACACCGCCAAGGATGAACGGCTGGGGCGCATCTTTCTCAACCGCACCATCAAGATCTATCCCGCCTTCGAGGATTTCTACGGGATGGAGGAGACCATCGAGCGCATCGTGGGCTTTTTCCGCTATGCGGCCCAGGGTCTGGAGGAGCGCAAGCAGATCCTCTACCTGCTCGGTCCGGTGGGGGGTGGCAAGTCGTCCCTGTCCGAGCGCCTCAAGGCCCTGATGGAGACGCATCCCATCTATGTGCTCAAGGCCGGTGACGAGATCTCGCCGGTGTTCGAGAGCCCCCTGGGGTTGTTTGACCCCACCGTCATGGGCGAGACCCTGGAACAGCGCTTCAACATCCCCCGGCGTCGGCTCAACGGCCTCATCTCTCCCTGGGCGGTGAAGCGCCTGGACGAGTTCGGCGGCGACATCGCCCGCTTCTCCGTGGTGCGTCTCTATCCGTCTCGCCTGCGCCAGATTGCCGTCTCCAAGACCGAGCCCGGGGACGAGAACAACCAGGACATCTCCTCCCTGGTGGGCAAGGTGGACATCCGCAAGCTGGAGCTCTACAGCCAGAACGATACCGATGCCTACAGCTATTCCGGCGGCCTCAACCGGGCCAACCAGGGGATGCTGGAGTTCGTGGAGATGTTCAAGGCGCCCATCAAGATGCTCCATCCGTTGCTCACCGCCACCCAGGAAGGCAACTACGTGGGCACGGAGAACATCGGCGCCATCCCCTATCAGGGGATCATCATGGCCCATTCCAACGAATCGGAATGGCAGAGCTTCAAGAACAACAAGAACAACGAGGCCTTCATCGACCGCATTTCCGTGGTCAAGGTGCCCTACTGCCTGCGGGTCACGGAGGAGGAGAAGATCTACGAGAAGCTGATCCAGTCCAGCGAACTGGCGGACGCCCCCTGCGCCCCGGCCACCCTGGACATCCTGGCCAAGTTCTCCGTGCTCACCCGCCTGCGGGAGCATGAGAATTCCAACCTGTTCTCCAAGATGCGGGTCTACAACGGTGAGAGCCTCAAGGACACTGATCCCAAGGCCAAGTCCATGCAGGAGTACCGGGACGTGGCCGGGGTGGACGAGGGCATGGACGGGGTCTCCACCCGCTTTGCCTTCAAGGTGCTGTCCGAGACCTTCAACTACGACACCCAGGAGGTGGCCGCCGATCCGGTGCACCTGCTCTACATGCTGGAGCAGTCCATCCGCCGCCAGCAGTTCCCGGAGGACACGGAGCGGCGCTACCTGGAGTACATCAAGGCGGAACTGGCGCCCCGTTATGCCGACTTCATCGGCCACGAGATCCAGAAGGCCTATCTGGAGTCCTACAGCGACTTCGGCCAGAACCTGTTCGAGCGCTATGTCTCCTACGCCGACGCCTGGATCGAGGACCACGACTTCAAGGACCCGGACACCGGCCAGTTGCTGGACCGTCAGGCCCTGAACCAGGAGCTGAGCAAGATCGAGAAGGCGGCGGGCATCGCCAATCCCAAGGACTTCCGCAACGAGGTGGTCAAGTTTGCCCTGCGGGCCCAGGCCAGTCAGGGGGGGAAGATGCCTTCCTGGACCTCCTACGAGAAGATCCGGGAGGTGATCGAGAAGCGCATGTTCAGCCAGGTGGAGGACCTGCTGCCCGTGATCAGCTTCGGCGCCAAGACGGACTCGGACATGGAGCGCAAGCACACCGAGTTCGTCCAGCGCATGGTGGAGCGTGGGTACACCGAGCGGCAGGTGCGCCGTCTGGTGGAATGGTACATGCGGGTCAAGCAGGCGGGCTGACGGCCCTGCCTCGGGAGTGCCACAGTGGTCAATATCGTCGACCGGCGTCTCAATCCGAAGGACAAGAGTCTGGCCAATCGCCAGCGTTTCATCGGCCGCGCCCGGCGTCAGATCCTGGACGCGGTACGGGACGTCTCGGCCCGGCGCAAGGTGGCGGACATCGGTCAGGGGGGCGAGGAGATCAGCATTCCGACCGATGGCCTGCAGGAGCCCGGTTTTCGCAAGGACGGCGGCAAGGGCCTGCGCCGCCACGTGGTGCCCGGCAACAAGCAGTACGTGGCCGGAGACGCCATTGCCCGGCCCGAGGGTGGACCGGGGCAGGGCGGTCGCGGCGGCAGTCCCCAGGGGGAGGGGGAGGATGCCTTCCAGTTCACCGTCAGCCGGGACGAGTTTCTGGATCTGTTCTTCGAGAACCTGGAACTGCCAGACCTGGTGCGTACCCAACTCACCAAGGTGGAACAGCAGGGTCTGCAGCGGGCGGGCTATTCCGTCTCCGGTTCCCCCTCCAATCTCAACCTGGCCCGCACCATGCGCAACTCCCTGTCCCGGCGCCTGGCCCTCAAGCGTCCCCGGCGGGAGGAGACCCGGGCCCTGGACGAGGAGATCGACCGCCTGGAGTGTTCCGGCAAGGATCCGGAGCGTCTGCGGGCGCTGATTCGGCTACGGGAGGAACAGGTCGTCCGTGCCAAGCGGATCCCCTATATCGACCCCATCGATCTGCGCTACAACCGCTTCGACCCGGTGCCCAAGCCCATTTCCCAGGCCGTGATGTTCTGTCTCATGGACGTCTCCGGCTCCATGACCGAGGACATGAAGGACCTGGCCAAGCGCTTCTTCATGCTGCTGTACCTGTTCCTGCAGCGCCGCTACCAGCATGTGGACATCGTCTTCATCCGGCACACCCATATTGCCCAGGAGGTGGACGAGGACACCTTTTTCTACTCCCGGGAAACCGGCGGCACCCTGGTCTCCCCGGCCCTGGAGGAAATGGAGCGGGTGTTGCGGGAGCGCTATGACCCGGCGGACTGGAACATCTACGCCGCCCAGGCCTCCGACGGCGACAACACCCCGGCGGACAACCCAGCGGTGGTGGATCTGATGGAATCGGTGATCCTGCCGGTGTGCCGGTACTTTGCCTACATCGAGGTGGCCGAGGAGCGGGGCTGGGAGATGACCACGGACCTGTGGCAGGTCTACGAGCGCCTGGTGAAGGCCGGCCGGCCCCTGGCCATGCGCAAGGTGAAGTCCCGGGCGGACATCTTTCCCGTGTTCCGGGATCTGTTCACCCCGGTGGAATTGCGGCGGTAGGAGGCGGCACCCGATGACCACGAACACCCCCCTCTACACCGGTGCCGACTGGGACTATCCGCTCATCAAGAAGGCCTTTGACGCCATCGAGCGCGTGGCCATCGACGAGATGGGGCTGGATCCCTACCCCAGTCAGGTGGAGATCATCAGCTCGGAACAGATGCTGGATGCCTATTCCTCCATGGGCATGCCCCTGTTCTATCGTCACTGGTCCTTCGGCAAGCACTTCGCCCGGGACGAGATGTACTACCGCAAGGGCATGACCGGCCTGGCCTACGAGATCGTCATCAACTCCAATCCCTGTCTGTGCTACATCATGGAAGAGAACACCATGACCATGCAGACCCTGGTCATGGCTCACGCCGCCTTCGGTCACAGCCATTTCTTCAAGAACAACCACCTGTTCCGCTCCTGGACCGACGCCGAAGGCATCCTGGACTATCTGGATTTTGCCAAGGCCTACGTGGCCGAGTGCGAGGAACGTTACGGCCTGCGGGAGGTGGAGCGTGTGCTGGATGCCGCCCATGCCCTGATGAGTCACGGGGTGCATCGCTATCCCCGCCGCCAGCCGCTGAACCTGCATCAGGAAATGCAGCGGAAAAAGGAGCGGCGCCGTTACGAGGAGCAGACCTTCAGCGACCTATGGCGCACCCTGCCCCAGCGTACGGGCGGGCCGGCCCCCCGGGAGCGGGCCCTGGACGAGCGCCGGGAAGCCCTTGGCCTGCCGGAGGAAAACCTGCTCTATTTCCTGGAAAAGCGCGCCCCCCGGCTGCAGCACTGGCAGCGGGAGATCCTGCGCATCGTGCGGGTGGTGTCCCAGTATTTCTATCCCCAGAAGCAGACCAAGGTGATGAACGAGGGCTGCGCCACGGCGGTGCACTATCACCTCATGACCCGCCTGCACGAAACCGGTCGGCTCACCGACGGGGCCTTCATGGAGTTCCTGCACCACCACACCAACGTGGTGTTCCAGCCGGAGTACGATGACCCTCGGTTTTCGGGCATCAATCCCTATGCCCTGGGCTTCAACATCCTGCAGGATCTGAAACGGATGTGTCTGAACCCCACCGAGGAAGATCGGCGCTGGTTCCCGGACATTGCCGGCAACGGGGACGTCCTGGGCACCTGGAAGCAGGCCTGGGCCGAGTATCGGGACGAGAGCTTCATCCTCCAGTTCCTGGGGCCGAAGGTGATGCGGGACATGCGTCTGTTTTCGGTGCGGGATGATGCGGACGAGGCGAACCTGGTGGTGGAGGCCATCCATGACGACGGGGGTTACCGGGATGTGCGCAGGGCCTTGTCGGCCCAGTATGATCTGGCCCGCCATGAGCCGGACATTCAGGTGGTGGACGTGGACCTGTCCGGGGACCGGCGGCTGATCCTGGAGCATCGCGTGGTGGACGGTCGCCTGTTGGAGGCGTCCGATGCCCGTCAGGTGTTGCGGCATCTGGCCACCCTGTGGGGGTACGGGGTGAAGCTCCACGAGGTGGATGCGCGCACCGACCAGGTGCTCAACGAGTTTCCCGAGGTGGCCCCGGCCGCGGACTGAGGCAGAACCGTTCCCGCTCCCGCCTCAGACCCATTCCCTGGGGGTGAGATACCGCTCCAGCAACTGCGCCTCCGGGCTTCCCGGCGGCGCCTGATAGTTGTATTCCCACCGTACCAGCGGCGGCAGGGACATGAGGATGGACTCGGTCCGTCCCCCCGACTGCAGCCCGAACAGGGTGCCCCGGTCATGGAGCAGGTTGAACTCCACGTAGCGCCCCCGCCGGTAGAGCTGGAAATCCCGCTGGGCCTGGGTGTAAGGCGTCCCGTGACGCCGGTCCACGATAGGCAGATAGCCGGGCAGATAGCCGTCCCCCACGCCGCGCACGAATTCAAAACAGCGCTCAAAGCCCCATTCGTTCAGGTCATCGAAGAACAACCCGCCGATCCCCCGGTGTTCCCGGCGGTGTTTGAGATAGAAATACTCGTCACACCACTGCTTGAAGCGGGCATGGACCCCCTCGCCGAAGGGCGTGCACAGGGTACGGGCATGAGCGTGCCAGTGAATGCAGTCCTCGTCGTGGCCGTAATAGGGGGTGAGATCGAAGCCGCCGCCGAACCACCACACCGGCGCCTCGCCCTCCTTTTCCGCCAGAAAGAAGCGCACGTTGGCATGGGAACTGGGGACATGGGGATTGAGGGGGTGGATGACCAGGGAGACCCCGGCGGCCTGGAAGCGCCGCCCGGCCAGGGCAGGGCGGTGGGCCGTGGCGGTGGGGGGCAGGTTGCGGCCCGAGACATGGGAGAAGTTGATGCCGGCCTGTTCGAAGATCGCCCCTCGGCGCATCACCCGGCTGCGGCCGCCGCCGCCTTCCTCCCGGGTCCAGGCATCATCCACCCAGGCGGCGCTCGGGTCCCGGTCGGCCAGGACTTGGCAGATCCGGTCCTGCAGGCCACGGAAGTAGTCCAGAACCGGTTCAATCCGGGGGGAGGCCGTGCCGGTCATGGGCTCAGCTGCCCCGGATCTGCCGGCCGGTCTGAAGATCCCGGATCTCGCTGGGGTTTTCCCGGCCGCCGGTGGGGCCTTCCAGGATGCCGTCCAGCAGCGAGCCCAGGGCTGCGTCCACTTCGTCGGCGGATCGCCCCGGGGGCTGGCCGGACAGGTTGGCACTGGTGGAGACCAGGGCCATGCCGGTCGCCCGGCACAGTGCCGCCGCCAGGGGGTGATCGGTGACACGGACCGCCAGGGTGTCATGGACCCCGGTGAGCCAGCGCGGTGTGTCCGGTCGGGCCGGCCACAGCCAGGTGTGGGGGCCGGGCCAGGTGGTCATGGCCTGTTCCTGCAGCCGGGCATCCACCGGCCGCAGGAAGGGGGAGAGCTGGGCGAAGTCGGCGCCGATGAGGATCAGTCCCTGGTCGGGGAGCCGTTGTTTGATCTGCAGCAGCCGGTGGACCGCCACTTCGTTGCGGGGATCGCAACCCAGACCGAATACGGCCTCGGTGGGGTAGGCAATGACGCCGCCCCCACGGATGAGGGCGGCGGCATCGGTGGCGTCCGTCAGTCGTCTGGTCATGGCGAGGGCTGTCAGCGGGAGTTGCCGGCACTACGCCCGGAGGGGGTGTCGCCCCGGTCGCCGGTCTTGGCCGTGGTGGCGGCCTTGCGGGTGCGGGTACCCGTCCTGGCAGCCCCGGATGCGGTGGTTCCGGCCTTGCTCGCGGCGACCTTTTTCCTGGGTTTGGCCTTGTCCTCGGATGTCTCCTTGGCGGTGGCGGCCTTCTTCTTCGGCGCGGCCTTTTTGGTGCCCCGGCCCTTCTTCTCCGGCGCGGCCGCCAGCAGGGTGCGGCACTGCTCCAGGGTCAGGGCCTTGGGGTCCTCGTCCTTGGGAATGCGGGCGTTCTTGCTGCCGTCGGTGATGTAGGGGCCATAGCGGCCGTTGAGCACCTGGATGCCGGCTTCCTCGAATACCTGGATGAACCGGTTGGCGTCGATCTCCTTCTTCTCCGCCACCAGTTCCAGGGCCCGGGACAGCTCGATGGTGTAGGGGTCGTCCTCCTTCTTCAGGGAGGCATAGCGGCTGCCGAACTTCACGTAGGGTCCGAAGCGGCCGATGTTCACGCTCACCGGCTCCCCTTCCGGGGTCTCCCCCAGTTCCCGGGGCAGCTGGAACAGGGCCAGGGCCTCGTCCAGGGTGATGCTGTCCATCTTCTGGCCGGGGCGCAGGCCGGCGAAACGGGGTTTTTCCTCGTCTTCCTTGGTGCCGATCTGGACGAAGGGTCCGTAGCGCCCCATGCGCACGGAGATCGGCCGACCCGACTTGGGATCGGTGCCGATCTCCCGGGCCTGCACCGCCTCCTCGCGGGTGACCGAGGCATCCTTTTCCTTCACCTGCTCATGGAAGCGGCGCCAGAAGCCCTCCATCACCGGAATCCAGTCCTTCTCGCCCCGGGAGATCTCGTCCAGCTCGTCTTCCAGGCGGGCGGTGAAGTCGTAGTCCACGTACTGGGTGAAGTGCTGGGTCAGGAAGGTGTTGACGATGCGGCCGATGTCCGTGGGCACGAAGCGCCGGTTCACCAGCTCTGCATATTCTCGCTGCATCAGGGTGCTGATGATGGAGGCATAGGTGGAGGGACGGCCGATGCCGTGCTCTTCCAGGGCCTTCACCAGGCTGGCTTCCGAATACCGGGGCGGCGGCTCGGTGAAGTGCTGATCCGCCCTTACGTCGCTCAGGGTGACCTGTTCACCTTCCTGAAGCTCCGGCAGCAGGCGTTCATCGTTTTCCACCGGGGCGTCGTCCTGGTCTTCCCGGTAGACGGCCATGAAGCCGGGGTCGCGCACGGAGGAGCCGGTGGCGCGGAAGATATGCTCGGCGCTGCCCGCTTCCAGGTCGGCGGCCACCGTGTCCAGGGTCGCGTGGATCATCTGGCAGGCCACGGTGCGTTTCCAGATCAAGTCATAGAGCTTGAACTGATCGGTGGTCAGATGGCCCTTCACCTCCTCGGGCAGGCGCAGCACCGAGGTGGGGCGGATGGCCTCGTGGGCTTCCTGGGCGTTCTTGGACTTGGTCTTGTACTGGCGTGGGCTGCCGGGGACCTTGTCGCGGCCGTAGCGCTGGGCGATCAGGCCGCGGATCTCCTCCACGGCCTCATTGGCCAGGGTGAAGGAGTCGGTACGCATGTAGGTGATCAGGCCGATGGGGCCGGAGCCCAGATCGATCCCTTCGTAGAGCTGCTGCGCCACGCGCATGGCACGACTGGCGGAGAAGCCCAGCTTGCGCACAGCTTCCTGCTGCAGGGTGGAGGTGGTGAACGGCGGAGCCGGATTGCGGCGCCGCTGTTTCTTTTCCACCTTGGCCACCCGCAGCCGGCCCTGGGCGGCGGCCAGCAGGGTTTGGCGCGCCTGATCGGCGTCGGCCTCGTTGTTGATGTCGAACTGTTCCAGCTTGCGTCCGCCGTAAATCTGCAGACGGGCGGTGAAAGGGCTTTCATCCTTGGCCGCCAGGGCGTCCAGGGTCCAGTATTCCCGGGTGATGAAGCGCTCGATTTCCTCTTCGCGCTCCACGATCATGCGCAGGGCGGGACTCTGTACCCGACCGGCGGACAGACCACGCTTGATCTTCTTCCACAGCAGGGGGGACAGGTTGAAGCCCACCAGATAGTCCAGCGCACGCCGCGCCTGCTGGGCGTTGATCAGATCGTTGGACAGCTCGCGGGGATGCTCAATGGCGTCGCGCACGGCCCGCTGGGTGATCTCGTGGAAGACCACCCGCTCGGTGGTCTTGTTGTCCAGCAGGCCCCGTTCCCGCAGCAGTTCATGGAGATGCCAGGAGATGGCCTCGCCTTCCCGGTCCGGGTCGGTGGCCAGGATCAGGCGATCGGCCTTCTTCAGGGCGCGGGCGATACTCTCCACATGCTTCTCGTTGCGGTCGATCACCTGATAGTGCATGCGGAAGTCGTGGTCGGGGTCCACGGCGCCCTCCTTGGGCACCAGGTCGCGCACGTGGCCATAGGAGGCCAGCACCTCGAAATCGCTGCCGAGGTACTTCTTGATGGTCTTGGCCTTGGCGGGGGACTCGACGATGACCAGGTTCTTGCTCATGTCCTGGCTACCTGTGGTTCTTTGTGGGGTTTCAGTGCAGATACTCCGGCGGGCTGTCGAACATCATGTTCTCCAGCCAGGTGTAGGCGGCTTCCTGCCCGGGCTGGTTGAACAGCACCATGAGCGTGATCCATTTGATTTCTTCCAGGCTGATGTCTTCGGCATCCAGATCCATGATCCGGTTGATGACCACCTCGCGGGTGGCGGGGCTAAGGACACCGTTTTGTTCCAGAAACAGCAGGAATCCGCGGCTCTCGGCATCCATGCGGTTCATCTCGGCCTTGGTGTAGACGCGCAGCGCCGAACCGGCATGGACCGTCTGGGAGTCCTGGGCGGCCAGGTTTTCCAGCCAGTCGAAGGCCTTGTGGATCTCGGCCACCGGAAACCCGGCATCCAGCAGGAGGTCCTGAAGCTGTTCCCGATCCGGCTCCAGCTCGGTATCGTCATCAATATAGTTTTCAAACAAATACATCAGGACATCAAGTACGTTTTCTTTCATTTTCCGCTTTCCGACCGCAGGCGGACATAACGACCACCGGACAAGGAGGCCACCTGGCCGCGCAACTCCATGAGCAGCAGCATGGAGGAAACCGCACCCACGGTCAATGTGGTGCGGGCCACCAGCTGGTCCACCGAGACCGGGTCATGGCCCATGGCCTCCAGCAGACGGACATGGTCTGCATCCGGCGCCGGCGCCGGGTCGGTGGTCGCCGCCGGCGCCATGGCCGGTGTCCGCGGGTCCGGGGGTTGGGGAGGCAGCAGATCACCGAGTTCCTCAAGGATATCATCCGCCGTTTCCACCAGTTTCGCGCCCTCGCGGATCAGGCGGTGACAGCCCCGGGCCAGGGGATTGTGGATGGAGCCGGGGATGGCAAACACCTCCCGCCCCTGTTCCACCGCCAGCCGGGCGGTGATCAGCGAGCCGCTGCGGGTGGCCGCCTCCACCACCAGGGTTCCCACGGCCAGGCCCGCCAGAATGCGGTTGCGGCGGGGGAAGTTCCGGGGTGTGACCGGGGTGCCGGTGGGCAGTTCCGTCACCATGGCCCCTTCGGCCACGATGCGATGGCCCAGGTCGCGGTGGGCGGCGGGATAGATCCGGTCAGGGCCGGTACCCGTCACCGCAACGGTCAGGCCCTGGGCCGCCAGGGCGCCTTCATGGGCGGCGGCATCAATGCCCTTGGCCAGGCCGCTGGCAATCACCAGTCCCCGGCGGGCCAGATGGGCGCTGAAGGCCGCGGCGGTTTCACGGCCGCCGGGCGTGGGATGGCGACTGCCCACCACCGCCAGCATGGGCCAGGACAGCACCTGGGGATCTCCCACCACGTACAGCACCGGGGGCGGCCCCACCGTATCCTTCAGGCGGGCCGGATAGCGGGGATCGTCCAGGGTCAGGATGTGGTGTCCCTCCCGGCGGGACCAGTCCAGGTCCGCCTGCACGCCCGCGGGTGTCTCTTCCTGAAGAAAGGCGATGGCCGCCGCCGACAGGCCCACCCGGCGCCAGGCGGGCGGACCGGCCGCCATCACGCCCTGGGGCGTGGCATGTTGCTGCAGCAGGCGCATGAAGGTGGCGGGCCCCACCCCCGGTGCATGCAGGAGGTGGAGCCAGGCGGTCAGCGCGGACGAATCCATATGTCGTAGCCCTGTCCCTGTGCCCCGCTCAGGGGCGCTTGACGGTGAAGCCTCTCTCGATGGGATGGGTGGACTCCATCACCAGGGCGTAGCTCACCTTCTCAAAGGTGCGGAACACCATGACCAGACCCACCCGCTCGTCGGGCAGGGTGACCTGCTCGCCCAGGCGCCCCGCCATGCGGTCACGGACCACCCGGCCGGACTGATAGGTGGCGAAGACATGGCCTCGCTCGATGCCTTCCCGCTCTCCCAGATTGATGACCGCCACCTGGAAGCGCGCGATCTGGCTGATGGCGTCGAACAGGGAGATGATCTGACCCTCGGCTTCCCGGGGTGGTGCGGCGGGCATGAAGAGGAAGTTCTGCTCCTCGGCTTCCTGGTGCAGCAGGCGATCCCCGATCAGGGCCTCGCGATCACTGCGTACCAGCAGTATCGTAGCCGGGTCTCCTTCCCGGACCAGTTCGGCCTCGCCGACGGGGATGGCCTCGTAGCCCAGCAGTTCCCGGGTCTTGGGATCCCTGAGTTCACCGCCGGGGCGGAAGACGTCGAAGCGCTGGCCCAGGGGCTCGCCCTCCAGGCGGCGGGCGTAGAGGCGATCATGGGCGCCGAACACCAGTCGCTCATCCCGGGCGGCCATCAGGTAGGCGGAATCTTCCAGCTGCTCCTTTGTCACAACCCTTGGGCGGATCAGGAACTGCTGCAGGGCCTGGATGGGCACATCCATCGAGGGCGGCAGGGGTTCCGCCCTGACCTGGGGCGAAAGGCGCAGGGTGGGCCGGACCCGCGGTCCGCCATCCACGGTGAGGTAGGGACGACCATCCACGTAGTACAGGGTGATGATGTCGCCGGGATAGATCAGGTGAGGGTTGGCGATCTGCGGATTGCTGACCCAGATCTCCGGCCAGAACCAGGGGTCGCGCAGGAACCGGCTGGAGATGTCCCACAGGGTGTCGCCCCGCTGGACCACGTAGCGTTCCGGCGCGGTGGGGCGGATGCGGACTTCCGCCGCTGGCGCGGGGGCGGGTTCCGGTGCGGCTGCCGCCGGTGCCGGCGGCAATGGTTCCGGCTCCGGTGGCGTGGTGGCGCATCCTGAGGCCAGGAACGCTAGAATAAGCGTTACGGCGGACAGGCGGCGCCCGATACGCCGCGGATTGGGAGCGGACATGGTTTCCCCTCGTCACTAAGGCATCATTGTTCCGGACCCTTCCGTGGCACTGCCCCGAAGACAGCCCATGGAAGCCCCATGGCTGGAGTAAAGAACCCGACCTGTACGGCAATGATCTAATATGATCCCAACTGTAGCAGAAATGATTTTGAGCCTGCACACATACACCCACTTTAGCGGATGAGCGGTCATGGCCCTGCTAGAAATCTTGCATTTTCCCGATCCCCGGCTGCGTCGTCAGGCCGAAACCGTCAAGGTGGTGGATGACGCCATCCGCAAGCTGGTGGACGACATGTTCCAGACCATGTACCACGCCTCTGGGATCGGCCTGGCCGCGACCCAGGTGGGGGTGCTGCACCGGGTGGTGGTGATGGACGTGGCCGAGGAGGGCTCGGACGAGCGCTCCGGCCAGGGACTGCATCCCATCTGCCTGATCAACCCCGAGATCATTGCCCGCGAGGGGGATGTGGAGACCGAGGAAGGCTGTCTGTCCGTCCCCGGCTTCTATGAGCCGGTGCGGCGTGCCCAGCGGGTGCGGGTACGGGCCCTGAACCGCGACGGCAAGCCCTTCGAACTGGAGGCGGGCGGGCTGCTGGCGGTCTGCATCCAGCATGAGATCGACCACCTGGACGGCAAGCTGTTCGTGGATCACATCTCGACCCTGAAGCGGGGCCGCATCAAGAAGAAGCTGGAGAAGCAGGCCCGGCTGACCGGTACCGCCGGTGCCGCCCGTCACCGGGAGGCGGTCTGAGCCTCCCGTTCACCCTTGCCCTTGATCCAACGCTCATTCACAAGGTTTTCCATTGCCCAGTCCCCTGCGCATCATCTACGCCGGCACCCCCGATTTCGCGGTGCCGGCCCTTGAGGCACTGATTGCCTCCCCCCATGACGTCGTCGCGGTCTATACCCAGCCGGATCGCCCGGCGGGGCGCGGCCGCAAGCTGACCCCCAGCCCGGTGAAACAGGTGGCCCTGGCCCACGGGATCCCGGTGGAACAGCCCGAGCGCCTGCGCCCCGAACCGGTGCAGACGCGACTGCGGGAGTATCGGCCGGACCTGATGGTGGTGGCGGCCTACGGCCTCATCCTGCCCCAGTCGGTTCTGGACATTCCCCGGCTGGGTTGCGTCAACATCCATGCCTCCCTGCTCCCCCGCTGGCGGGGCGCGGCGCCCATCCAGCGGGCCCTGGCGGAAGGGGATGAAAGCACCGGCGTCACCCTGATACAGATGGCGGCCGGCCTGGATACCGGTGACATGTTGCTCAAGGGGGCGTGCCCCATCACCCCCGCCGACACCGCCCGGACCCTGCATGACCGCCTGGCGGCGATGGGGGCGGCATTGCTGCTGCCCTGCCTGGATGACCTGGCCGACGGTCGGCTCCATCCCGAACCCCAGGACGAGACGCTGGCCACCTATGCCCGCAAGCTGGACAAGGCCGAAGCCTTGCTGGAGTGGTCGCTGCCGGCGGCGGTGCTGGACCGTCGCATCCGCGCCTTCAACCCCTGGCCGGTGGCCCAGACCCTGTATCAGGGACAGCCGCTGAGGCTATGGATGTCCCGCTCCCTGCCGGCCGCCGGCACCGGCGCGACGCCGGGCACCGTGGTGGCGGAGGGGCCGGAGGGGATCGACGTCGCCACCGGCGAGGGGATCCTGCGCATCACCTGCCTGCAGTTGCCCGGCGGCAAGCCCCTGGAGGCCAAGGCCTTCCTGAATGCACGATCGCTCCTGGGGACCTGTCTGGGAGACGATGGGGGCAAGGCCCTTTGATCGACCCACGCCCCTCGCGGGCGTCCTGCCGCAATACCACCGGAGTCATGCATGTCCCTGTCTGCCCGTGAAGCCGCCCTCGGCGTCATCCTGCGTGTCCTGCGGGACGGCGTCTCCCTGTTCGAGGCCCTGCCGCCCCGGCTCGATCAGGTCGGCGCCCGTGACCGGGGACTGGTGCAGGCCCTGAGCTACGGCACCCTGCGCTGGCATCGCCGCCTGGAAGCCATGCTGGCGCAGTGGATGGACAAGCCCCTGCGAGGGCGGGATCAGGACGTGGCCTGCGCCCTGGCCATGGGCCTGTTCGAGCTGCTGCACATGAACACCCCGGACTATGCGGCCATCCAGCAGACGGCGGACCTGGGGCGGCGGCTGCGCAAGAAATGGGCGGTGGGACTCATCAACGGGGTATTGCGGCGCGCCCAGCGGGAGATGGACGAGACGGCCCGGCTCGTGGACCAGGATCCCGCCGTGCGCCATGCATTGCCGGACTGGCTTTACCGTCGCCTGGCTTCCGCCCATGGCGAAGACACCGAAGCCCTCTGCCAGGCGCTCAATGCCCACCCCCCCATGACCCTGAGAGTGAATACAGCCCGCGTCAGCCGGGATGATTACCAGGGCGCCCTGGCGGATCAGGGCCTGGCGTCCCAACCCCATCCCCGGGTGGAGACGGCGCTCACCCTGGCGCAGCCGGTGGCGGTGGAACGGCTGCCGGGGTTCGAGCAGGGGATGGTGTCGGTTCAGGATGTCGCGGCCCAGCTCGCCGCGCCGTTGCTGGCCTGCGCCCCGGGCATACGGGTACTGGATGCCTGCGCCGCGCCGGGCGGCAAGACCCTGCACCTGCTGGAGCAGGCCGGGGGGGATCTGGATCTCACCGCCGTGGATGCGGACCCCGCCCGCCTGGAGCGGGTGCGGGAGAATCTGCGGCGGGGCGGGTACGAGGCCCGCCTGATCGCCGCCGACGCGGGCGCCCCCGAGGCGTGGCACCAGGGTCCCGGCTATGACCGCATCCTGCTGGATGCACCCTGTTCCGCCACCGGGGTGATCCGTCGCCACCCGGACATCAAGCACCTGCGCCGGGAGGAGGACATCCGGGCATTGCAGGCTCAACAGGCCCGTCTGTTGAGGGCACTCTGGCCCCTGCTGGCCCCCGGGGGTATGCTTCTTTATGTGACCTGCTCCCTGATGCCGGAGGAAAATGTCATGACGGTTGCCCGTTTTCTGGCCGAAGAGCCCACGGCCCGTGAGCGGCCCATCGAGGCCGCCTGGGGGGTGAGCGTCGAGGCCGGCCGTCAGTTGTGTGCCGGTGAGCAGGGGGGGGACGGATTCTACTATGCCCTGCTGAGCCGATCTTGAATGCCCTGACCCGCCAGCCCCGAACCGCCGCTCCGGCCCTGTTGCTGGCTTTCCTGCTGGCATGGCCGGGCGTGCTGGCGGCCTCGTCGGATGACAATCCCCTCAAGGTGCGCTGGGCCGGGACCGAACTGGTCAGCGGTATCTACCTGCTCAATGCGGATATCGACTACCGGCTTACCCGCAATCTCAATCAGGCACTACACAACGGCGTCAAGCTGACCTTCGAGGTCCAGATCGAGATCACCCGCGGCCGGGACTGGCTGTGGAACGCCACGGTGGCCGAGCTGGTGCAGCGGTATCGGGTGGAGTATCACGCCTTGAGCCGTCTCTACATCGTCACCCACCTCAATACCGGCGTCCAGCGGGCCTTCTATCGACTGGAGTCCGCCCTGTTCACCCTGGGGGACCTACGGGAACTGCCGCTGCTGGATGCCGCCCTGCTGGAGGATGACCAGGACTACACCGTTCGTCTGCGCGCCCGCCTGAAGGCGGAAGACCTGCCCCTGCCGCTGCGGGTGCGGGGGTATCTGTCCCGCGAATGGAGTCCGGTGAGTGAGTGGTTCGCATGGTCGCTGCGCTGAAAAGAGCCCCCGTGGGGCTGATCTTCATGGCCGTGGTGTTCGTGCTGCTGCTGGGTTCCCTGGTGGTGATGGGGGATGCGGCGCAGAATTCCGAGCGCTTCGAGCGGCTCTATGTCTGGGTGCTGCTGTTCAACTCCCTGGCCCTGGTCATCATGGCGCTGGCCATCTGCGTGCGTCTGCTGCGGGTGAGCCGGCAGGTGATCCGCCGGGAGCCGGGATCGCGGCTCACCGCCAAGCTGCTGGTCCTGTTCGTGGGGCTGTCCCTGCTGCCGGTCACCATCGTCTATTACTTCTCCCTCAAGTTCCTCGACGAGGGCATCGACAGCTGGTTCGACGTGCGGGTGGAAAAGGCCCTGGAAGATGCCCTGGAGCTGTCCCGTTCCTCCCTGGACCTGCGGGTGCGCCAGCATGCCCGTCAGACCGAGCTGCTGGCGCGGGAGCTGGTGGACGTGCCCGAGACCCTGGCCGCCCTGAGGCTGCGGGACATGCGGGAGAGCAGCCAGGCCCAGGAGCTGTCCCTGTTCGGGGCCAACAACCGCATCATCGCCTATGCCAGCGGTGAGCGGGTGCAGCGCCTGCCGGTCCTGCCGGCGGGCGAGGTGTTGCTGATCCTGTCCCAGGGCAATACCTACACCGCGCTGGAGCCCGTTTACGAAAGTGGCCTGCACATCCGGGTGGTGACCCAGATTCCGTCCCGGGACCCCACCGGGGACGGCCGCATCCTGCAGGCGGTCTATCCGGTGGCGGCCCGCATGGGCGTGCTGGCGGACAGCGTCCAGGACGCCTTCTCCGACTACAAGGCGTTTGCCTATCTGCGGGTCCCCCTGAAACAGAGCTTCAACACCACCCTCTCCCTGGCCCTGCTGATATCGGTCATGACCGCCATCTGGGCGGCCCTGTATTTTTCCGGGCGCCTGGTGGCCCCCATCCAGGAACTGGCGGAGGGGACCCGCTCGGTGGCGGCGGGCGAATATCACAAGAAGCTGTTGGTCACCCGCAACGACGAACTGGGTTTCCTGGTGGGCTCCTTCAACAGCATGACCGCCACCCTGGCCGCCACCCGGGACGAGGTGGAGCGCAGCCGGCGCCTGGCGGAAAGTCAGCGCATGTATCTGGAGACGGTACTGCAGAACCTGTCTTCCGGGGTCATCACCCTGGACCGGCGCCTGACCTTGCGCACCGCCAACGCCGCCGCCGCGCAGATCCTGGAAGTGGATCTGGAGCGCCATCTGGGACGCTCCCTGGAGGAGATCGGACAGTACTCCCGGGTGGTGGAAACCTTCATCCAGGCCCTGCAAGGCCGCTTCAACCAGCGGGAGCCGGAGTGGACCGAGCAGCTCACCGTTTTCGGGGCCAGTGGTCGCAAGGTGCTCATGTGTCGTGGTGTCTGGCTCTCCTACGGGGGCGGGCTGCGGGGCGGGCCGGTGGTGGTGTTCGACGACATCACCACCCTGTTGCAGGCCCAGCGGGATGCCGCCTGGGCCGAGGTGGCCCGGCGCCTGGCCCACGAGATCAAGAACCCCCTGACCCCGATCCAGCTCTCCGCCGAGCGTCTGCAGAAGAAGCTGCAGCCCCATCTGGGGCCGGAGGAGGAACAGGTACTCCGGCGGGCCACCCATACCATCGTGCAGCAGGTGGAGGCCATGAAGGCCATGGTCAACGCCTTCAGCGACTATGCCCGTCCCCCGGCCATGACCCCCTCGCCCCTGGATCTGAACCGGCTGGTGCGGGAAGTGGTGGAGCTGTATCGGCACGGGGACAGCCCGGTACGATTCACCCTGGCACTGCATGAGTCCCTGCCGACCCTGACGGCGGACGCCGGGCGTATCCGCCAGTTGCTGCATAACCTGATCAAGAACGGCCTGGAGGCCCTGGAAGGCGTCTCCGGGGGCGAGCTGGAACTGGCCACCTGCTGTATCCAGGACGCGCAGCGCAACATGGTGGAGATCCGGGTGCGCGACAACGGGCGCGGCCTGTCCGAGGACATGATGCCGCGTCTGTTCGAGCCCTATGTCACCAGCAAGCATCGGGGCACGGGGCTTGGCCTGGCCATCGTCAAGAAGATCGTCGAAGAACACAGCGGCATGGTCTGGGCGGAGAATCCCGCCGGGGGCGGGGCGCAGATCGTGATCCATCTGCCCCTGTCCGGCCCCGGCAGTCTCCATGTCGAGGACAGTGATGTACGGGAGGTTGTGTGAAAGAGGCCTGTATCCTGGTAGTGGATGACGAACCGGATATCCGGACCCTGGTTCAGGAGATCCTGGAGGACGAGGGTTACGTCGTGGCCGTGGCCGGCACCGTGGAGGAAGCCCGGGAGCAGCGGCGCCAACGCCGTTTCGACCTCATCCTGCTGGATATCTGGATGCCGGACGGTGACGGCATCAGCCTGCTCAAGGAATGGAGCGAGGCCGGCGGCCAGCCCAGTCCGGTCATCATGATGTCCGGCCATGGCTCGGTGGAGACGGCGGTGGAGGCCACCCGCCTGGGGGCCTACGACTTTCTGGAAAAGCCCCTGTCCATGGCCAAGCTCACCCTGACGGTGGAGCGGACCCTGGAAGCGGACCGCCTGACCCGGGAGAACATCGGTCTGCGCCGCCGGTTCGGGCATGGGGTCCACCCGGAGGGGAGCAGCGCGGTGATGCAGGCCCTGCGGGAGCAGGTGCTGCGCATTGCCCAGCATGACACCTGGGTGCTTATCAGCGGCGAGGCGGGGGTGGGCAAGCAGACCTTTGCCCGCTATCTGCACAGTCACAGTGCCCGGGCATCCCGTCCCTTCGTGGAGGTGCCGGTGGGGGCGATGAACGCCGACGAGGCGGCGGTGGAGATCTTCGGCCAGGAACAGGGCAACCGCATCCGCTACGGCCTGCTGGAGCAGGCCGCGGGGGGCGTGCTCTATCTGGACGAGGTGGCGCAGATGGACCTGCATACCCAGGGCCGCCTGCTGTCCGCCCTGGAGAGCCGGCGCATGACCCGGGTCGGCGGCAGTGATCCCATCGCCGTCAATGTGCGGGTGGTGGCCGCCACCCGCGAGGACCTGCGCGCCCTGGTGCGTGCCGGTGGCTTCCGGGAGGATCTGTACTATCGCCTGAGCGTGGTGCCCCTGCACGTCCCGCCGCTGCGCGAGCATCCGGAGGACATTCCCGAGCTGCTGCGCCATCAGGCCGAGTCCCTGCACCAGGAGGAAGGTTTGCCCCGCCGCCGCTTCAGTGATGCCGCCTGCGCCCGTCTGGCCCGGTATCCCTGGCCCGGCAACATCCGTGAGTTGCGCAATCTGGTGCAGCGCCTGCTGATCCTCGGCAATACCGAGGAAGTGGACGCGGACGAGGCACAGGCCGCCCTGGCCGGGCGCGGTCCTCTGGCCCAGGACTGCCGGGACGCCCCGTCGGTGGATGTGGACCTGCCCCTGCGGGAAGCCCGGGAGCAGTTCGAGCGGGACTACCTGCTGCGCCAGATGGAGCAGGTGGACGGCCACATGACCCGGCTGGCGGAGCGGGTAGGGCTTGAACGCACGCATCTGTACCGTAAACTGCGCGCCCTCGGCATCGAGCCCAAGAAGGCGAAAGAATGAAGATCCTGATCCTGGGGGCAGGGCAGGTGGGCAGTTCCGTGGCCCATAACCTGTCCAGCGAGGCCAACGACATCACCATCATCGATACCCGGTCGGACATCCTGCGTGCCCTGCAGGATCGCCTGGACCTGCGCACGGTGACCGGTTTTGCCTCCCATCCGGAGGTGCTGGAAGCGGCCGGTGCCCGTGACGCGGACATGATCATCGCGGTCACCAATTCCGACGAGACCAACATGATCGCCTGCCAGGTGGCCTACACCCTGTTCCACACCCCCACCAAGATCGCCCGGGTCCGCGGTGTGGAATACCTGGGCTATCCGGCCCTGTTCGCCCCCGAAGCCCTGCCCATCGACGTGCTCATCAGCCCCGAGGAAGAGGTCACCAACTACATCCAGCGCCTGATCGAGCACCCCGGCGCCCTGCAGGTGCTGGACTTTGCCGATGGCCGGGTCTCCCTGGTGGCGGTGAGGGCCTATCACGGCGGCCCGCTGGTGGGCAAGGAACTGCGCCACCTGGCCAGCCACATGCCGGGGGTGCAGACCCGGGTGGCCGCCATCTTCCGCAAGGACACCGCCATCTACCCGGACGGCCAGACCGTCATCGAGGTGGACGACGAGGTCTTCTTCATCGCCGCCCGGCGCAACATTCGCGCCGTCACCAGCGAGTTGCGCAAGCTGGACAAGCCCTATCGGCGGCTCATCATCGCCGGCGGCGGCAACATCGGCAAGCGCCTGGCCCAGGCCCTGGGTCCGCGTTTTTCCGTCAAGCTCATCGAGCACAACCCGGTGCGGGCCCGGGAGCTGGCCGAGGTGCTGGACAACGTGGTGGTGCTCGGCGGCGATGCCGCCGACGAGGAGCTTCTGATCGAGGAAAACATCGAAAACACCGATGTCTACGTGGCGGTGACCAACGATGACGAGGCCAACATCCTTTCCGCCATGCTGGCCAAGCGCCTGGGGGCGCGCACGGTGATGTCCCTGATCAACCGCCCCAGTTACGTGGAACTGGTGCAGAGCGGCATCATCGACATCGCCATCTCCCCCCAGCAGGTGACCATCGGCGCCCTGCTCACCCATGTGCGCCGGGGTGACGTGGTGGCGGTGCACAGCCTGCGCCGCGGTGCCGCCGAAGCCATCGAGGCGGTCGCCCACGGCGACAGCAAGACCTCCAGGGTGGTGGGACGCATGGTGGAGGAGATCAACCTGCCCCGGGGCTGTACCATTGGTGCCCTGGTGCGGGGGGACGAGGTCATCATCGCCCACCGCGACACGGTCATCCAGGCGGAAGACCATGTGATTCTTTTCCTCACCGACAAGCGCCGCGTCAACGAGGTCGAGCGCCTGTTCCAGGTGAGCGTGACCTTCCTCTAGGGGGTTCATTCATGAGCAACATTCAGCGTTTTGAAGCCATGCTGGCCGCCGGCCAGGACAATGCCATGCTGCGTTTCACCCTGGGCAATGCCCATCTGGCGGAAGGGCAGCCGGGAGAGGCCGCCATCCATCTGCGGGCCGCCGTGGGCCACGACCCCGGCTATTCCGCCGCCTGGAAACTGCTGGGCCGGGCCCTGGCCGAGGGGGGTGCCCTGCACGAGGCCATCGAGGCCTTCGACGAAGGCATCCGGGTGGCCGGGCAGAAGGGCGACCTGCAGGCGGTCAAGGAGATGCAGGTGTTCCGCAAGCGGGCGGAGAAACAGCTGGCCGGGCAGGATCAATGACGGAAGTGACCGACACCAGCGGGCGGGAACACGCCCCCGGGGGCTACCTGCCCCCCTTTCGCGCCTTCATGCTCCATCCCCGCTACTGGCCCACCTGGCTGGGCATCGGCCTGCTGTGGGCGGTTATGGGGCTGCCGCGTCCCGTGGCCCTGGGGCTGGGCCGGCTGGTGGGCTGGATGGCCTGGCGCAGCGGCGGCAAGCGTCGGCACTTTGCCGACGTGAACCTGCGCTTGTGCTTCCCCGACTGGGACGCCGCCCGCCGGGAACAGGTGCTGCGGGACCATTTCCGCATCGCCGGTCAATGCTTCGTCGACTACCCCCTGCTGTGGTTCGGCAGCCGCCGCCGCCACCGGGAGCGCATCCGGCTGGTGGACGAGGCCGGGGTACTGGCCATGCAGCAGGCCGGTCGGCCGGTGATCCTCTGTGCCGCCCATGCCCCGGCGCTGGATTTCGGCGGTCTGCGGCTGAGCCTGGAGGTGGGCGGCGTATCCTTTGCCAAGCCCATGTCCAACCCGGTGGTGGAGTGGATCAACACCCGCAGCCGATCTCAGTACGGCGCCGCCATGTTCTCCCGGGACCAGGGCCTGCGCCCGGCCATTCGTCATATCCGCCTGGGCAAGGTGTTCTACTACCTGGGCGACGAGGACCTGGGCCGGGAGCACGCCGTGTTCGCTCCCTTCTTCGGCATCCCCAAGGCCACGGTACCGGCCCTGGGGCGTCTGGTGAAACTCACCGGGGCACCGGTGGTACCCGCCATCGGCTTCTACCGCACCGATGAGGACTGCTACGAGCTGGTGATGGCGCCGCCGCTGGAAGACTTTCCCACCGGGGATGACGCGACCGACGCGGCCCGCATGAATGCCGCGCTGGAAGCGCTCATCCGCCGGGATCCGGCCCAGTACCTGTGGACACTGCGTTTCTTCAAGACCCGGCCGCAAGGGGAGCCGCGCGTCTACTAGTGGCGGACGACCCGGGATGGGCGGCACGCAGCGTCTTCGCGGCGGCCACCATCCGGGTCAGGGCCGGGATCACCTCGTTCCACTGGCGGGTCTTGAGGCCGCAATCCGGATTCACCCACAGGCGTTCGGCGGGAATCCGCTCCGCGGCCTTGGTCATCAGGTCGACCATGTGGGCTTCGGTCGGGATGTTGGGCGAGTGGATGTCATAGACGCCGGGTCCGATCTCGTTGGGGTACTTGAAACGGTCGAAGGCATCCAGCAGTTCCATGTCGGAGCGGGAGGTCTCGATGGTGATCACGTCGGCATCCATGGCGGCGATCGACTCAATGATGTCGTTGAACTCCGAATAGCACATGTGGGTGTGGATCTGGGTCTCGTCGCCCACCCCGTTGGCGGTGATGCGGAAGGATTCCACCGCCCAGTCCAGATAGTCTTGCCACTGGGAACGACGCAGGGGAAGGCCCTCGCGCAGTGCCGCCTCGTCGATCTGGATGATGCCCACGCCGGCCTTTTCCAGGTCCAGCACCTCCTCGCGGATGGCCAGCGCCAGCTGCCGGCAGGACACCGCGCGCGGCTGGTCGTCGCGCACAAAGGACCAGTTGAGGAGGGTCACCGGGCCGGTGAGCATGCCCTTCATGGGTTTGTCGGTGAGCGACTTGGCATGGCTGATCCAGTCCACGGTCATCGGCCGCGGGCGGCTGATGTCGCCGAACAGGATGGGCGGTTTGACGCAGCGGGAGCCGTAGGACTGCACCCAGCCGAACTGGCTGAAGGCGTAGCCGTCGAGCTGTTCACCGAAATACTCCACCATATCGTTGCGCTCGGCCTCGCCGTGCACCAGCACGTCCAGCCCAAGCGCCTCCTGCTCGCGCACACAGCGCGCGATCTCCCCGTGCATGATCTCCTGATAGGCTGCCGCGTCGATCTCACCCGCCTTGAAACGCCGCCGCGCCACCCGGATTTCGCTGGTCTGCGGGAACGAGCCGATGGTGGTGGTGGGGAACTTCGGCAGCTGGAGTCGCGCCGCCTGCCGGATGGCGCGTTCGGCATAGGGGCTCCGGCGTTGGCCCATTGCGGCATTGATCCCGGCGATGGCCGCCTTCACGGCCGGATTGTTCACCCGGGGAGAGCGGCGGCGCGCCTCCATGGCGGCGCGGTTGGCGTCCAGTTCGGCCCTGACCGCCTCGCGCCCCTGATTCAGCGCGGTCGCCAGGATGCGCAGTTCCTCCAGTTTCTGCCTGGCGAAGGCCAGCCAGGACTGGATCTCGCCATCCAGCTTGCGCTCGCTGTCCAGGTCCACCGGCACGTGCAGCAGGGAGCAGGACGGCGCGATCCACAGGCGCTCGCCGAGCTGCGCGTGGATCGGCTCCAGCCAGTCCAGCACCCCGTTCAGATCGGTCTTCCAGATATTGCGCCCGTTGATGACACCCAGCGACAGCACCTTGCCGGAAGGCAGCAGGTTCAGCAGCGGCGTGATGTCATCGCGGCCGTTGATGGCGTCGATGTGCAGGCCAGCCACGGGCAGGTTGGCGACCAGATAGCGCTGGTCCTGGAGTTCGCCGAAATAGGTCGCCAGCAGCAGCTTCACGGGCACGCTCTTGAGGGTGTGATAGGCGTCCTCGAAGGCATGGCGCCACGGCGCGTCCAGTTCAGTGACCAGGATGGGTTCGTCGATCTGCACCCACTCGACCCCATGGGCCGCCAGGGTGTTCAGCAGTTCTCCGTACACCGGCAGCAGGCGATCGAGCAGGGCGAGGCGGTCGGCCCCATCCTTCGACTTGCCCAGCGCCAGATAGGTCACCGGACCGATGATGACCGGCTTGGCGCCCACGCCTTGTGCCCTGGCTTCCTCCAGCTGCGCCAGCAGACGGGAGGCATCAAGCCTGAAAGCCGTGTCGGCGGTGAATTCCGGCACGATGTAGTGATAATTGGTGTCGAGCCACTTGGTCATCTCGCCGGCGGCGACGCCTCCGCAACGGGCCCGGGCATCCGCTTCGGGTGCCGAGCGCCCGCGGGCGACGCGGAAATAGTTGTCCAGCGCATCCCCTTCGAAGCCTTGCACGCGCTCGGGCAGGTTACCCAGCGTAAAGCTCATGTCGAGCATCTGGTCATAGAAGGCGAAATCCCCCACCGGTACCAGGTCCAGGCCTGCCTGGTCCTCCCAGTGGCGCGCGCGCAGCTGGGCGCCCACCGCCTTGAGGGCATCCAGGGATGACTCACCCTTCCAGTAAGATTCCAGAGCGAACTTCAATTCCCGCCTGGCACCGATGCGGGGAAAGCCGAGGTTGTGCGTGATGGCCATGCCGATTGTCCTGCGTGGTGAATGGATGACACCATTCTGATCGGCCATTAACATGAATAAAAATGGTTTTATTTCATTAAAGCATGTATGAAATTCATGTGAGGCGTATGCCATGACACACCTGGACCGTTCCCATCTGGCGATCATCCGTGCCGTGGATCAGCACGGCTCCCTGACCGCCGCCGCCGAGCACCTGCATCTCACCCAGTCGGCCCTGAGCCATGCGGTGCGCAAGCTGGAAGCGCAGCTCGGCGTGGCCATCTGGTACCGGGAGGGCCGAAGTCTGCGGCCGACCCAGGCGGGTGAATATCTGCTGGCGGTGGCCCATCGCCTGCTGCCCCAATTTGCCCACGCGGAAGCCCGTCTGCGGCAATTCGCCCAGGGGGAGCGTGGCGCCCTGCGCATCGGCATTGAATGCCATCCCTGCTATCAGTGGCTGCTGAAGGTGGTCGCCCCCTACCTTGACGCCTGGCCGGACGTGGACGTGGACGTGAAGCAGGAATTCCAGTTCGGCGGCATCGGCGCGCTGTTCGGCCACGAGATCGACCTGCTGGTCACGCCCGATCCCCTCTACACCCGCGGTCTGCGGTTCGAGCCGGTGTTTGACTATGAGCAGGTGCTCGTGGTCGGCAAGGGGCATCGCCTCTGCCATGTCCCCTTCGTGGAGCCGGCGCAACTCGCGGAAGAGACGTTGATCACCTATCCGGTGGCCATCGACCGGCTCGACATCTACACCCGATTCCTCCTGCCGGCGGGCATCCGGCCCAAGCGTCACAAGCCCATCGAGACCACCGACATCATGCTGCAGATGGTGGCCGGCGGACGCGGCGTGGCGGCCCTGCCGCGCTGGCTGGTGGAGGAACATGCCCAGCGGCTTGACCTGACCTCGGTGCCGCTGGGGGCGCAGGGCATCGCCAAGCAGATCTTTCTTGGTATCCGGCAAGCCGATGTCGACATTGACTATCTGCGCGCCTTCATCGCGCTGGCGCGCACCCTTCGGGACCGCGCGGAACCGCCGACGGCATGATGCCCGTGGCGGCCCGCATCCGTCTCCTCCGGATCAGAAACGATGATTGAAGAAACCCAACGGCTCGAATCCATCTACCAACAAAAACTCACATCCCTAGCTGAACTCAAACAATCTCTCCTGCAAAAAACCTTCTCCGGCGAACTCACCACAGACAAGGAAGTATCCAATGCAATCCACAACAAGGAGG
This sequence comes from Ectothiorhodospira sp. PHS-1, assembly GCF_000225005.1. Lineage (NCBI taxonomy): Bacteria > Pseudomonadati > Pseudomonadota > Gammaproteobacteria > Chromatiales > Ectothiorhodospiraceae > Ectothiorhodospira > Ectothiorhodospira sp. PHS-1. The sequence continues at coordinate 97,409 of NZ_AGBG01000002.1, forward strand.
AAGTTGCATGACCGCTGAAACCCAAGCCCCCATCATCATTTTCGAGGACGCCGGCAAGGCCGTCGAGGTGCGGCTGGATACCGACCGCGAGACTGTCTGGCTTAGCCAGGCGCAGATGGTCGTGCTGTTTGGGCGGGATCAGTCGGTGATCTCGCGCCATGTTGGTAATGCTTACCGGGAGGGTGAGTTGGATCGGGAGACTACTATGCAAAAAATGCATAGTGCAAACTCAGACAAGCCAGTGGAGTTCTACAACCTGGATGTGATCATTTCAGTGGGTTACCGCGTCAAGTCTCATCAGGGTACCCGCTTCCGCCAGTGGGCCACCCGCGTCCTGCGCGAACACCTCACCCAGGGCTGGACCCTGAACCGCCAGCGCTTCGAGGAAAACGCCCGGGAACTGGAGGCGGCCCTGGCGCTGGTGCGCAAGGCCGCGCAAAGCCCGGCGCTGGACGCGGGCAGCGGTCGTGGTCTGGTGGATATCGTCAGCCGCTACGCCCAGACCTTTCTGCTGCTACAGCGCTACGACGAGGGCCTGCTGACCGAGCCACGTGCTCAGCCGGGTGGAAGTCTGCCCACACTGGAACAGGCGCGGGCCGCGCTGGACAGTCTGAAATCCGAGCTCATGGCCCGCAGCGAAGCCACCGATCTGTTCGCCCGGGACCGGGGCGACGGTCTGGCCTCGCTGCTGGGCAATCTGGATCAGAGCGTGTTTGGTGAGCCGGCCTATCCCAGCGTGGAGTCCAAGGCCGCGCATCTGCTGTATTTCGTGGTCAAGAACCACCCGTTTTCCGATGGCAACAAGCGCAGCGCGGCCTTCTTGTTCGTGGACTTCCTCCACCGTAATGGCCGCTTGCTGAATGCGGCAGGTGAGCCGGTGATCAACGACGTGGGCCTTGCGGCCCTGACCCTGCTGGTGGCCGAGTCCGATGCCGCCCACAAGGAGACCATGATCCGCCTGATCATGAACATGCTGGCTGGAGCCCGAGAGTGAAGGAAGCCGGCCTCAACGAAGCCGAAACCCGCGCAGAACTCATCGACCCGGCCCTGAAGGAGGCAGGGTGGGGTGTGATGGAGGCCAGCCGGGTACGGCGTGAGGTGATCACCCTCGGTCGGCTGCAGGGCGGCGGCAAACGGGCCAGGCAGGACATCGCCGACTACGTGCTGATCTATCGCGGCCAGAAGCTTGCGGTGATCGAGGCCGATGCCGTTCAGCGGTAACGATCCACCCCTAGGCCCGTGGGATCGATGTCCGGGGAACGTCCGCTGACCAGATCGGCCACGAATCTTGCCGAGCCCAGGGACATGGTCCAGCCCAGGGTGCCGTGGCCGGTGTTCAGGAACAGGTTGTCGTAGCGGGTCCCGCCCAGGATGGGCACGTTGTCCGGGGTCATGGGGCGCAGTCCGGTCCAGAACTCCGCCGCCTCCACCGCGCCGCCGCCGGGGAACAGGTCGCGCACCACGAATTCGATGGCCGCCCGGCGCTGTTGCGGCAGGTCCTTGTTGTCGCCGGCGATCTCCGCGATCCCGCCCACCCGGATGCGGTGGTCGAAGCGGGTGACGGCCACCTTGTACTTCTGGTCCATCACCGTGGACTGGGGTGCCCGATCCTCGTCCAGGATCGGCATGGTGAGGGAGTAGCCCTTGAGGGGATAGATGGGCAGATGGATGCCGATCCCGCCCAGTACCCTGGGTGATTCACAGCCCAGCGCCACTACGTAGCGGTCGGCGGTCAGGGTGCCGGTGGAGGTCCTGACGCCGGTGATTTTCCCGTTGCCGGTGTCGATGGCCTCGACCGAGGTGTTCATCAGGAAGGTCACGCCCAGGGTTTCACAGGCCTTTGCCAGGGCAAGGGTGAACTTGCGGCAGTCACCGGTCTCGTCTCCCGGCAGCAGCACGCCTCCGGCGATCTTTTCCCGCACGTGGGCCAGGGCCGGTTCATGGCGGATGCAGGCGTCCACGTCCAGCACGGCGTGGGGAATATCCCAGCGCTCCAGGATGGCCACATTGTCGCCGGCCTCCGCCAGATCCTTTTCCGTGCGGAACAGTTCCAGGGTGCCCTTCTGACGGCCATCGTAGTGCAGCGGCAGTTCTTCCCGCAGTGCCTTGAAGCATTCGGCGCTGTAACGGGCCACCCGCAGCATGCGTTCCTTGTTCACCGTGAAGGCCGAGCTGGTGCACTGCCCCAGCATCCTGACCAGAAAGCCCAATGCCCGAATGTCGATGGCCCTTGGGTTGATGTAGAGGGGGGCGAGGTCCTGCGTCAGCCATCGGATGGCCTTGAAGGGGACGCCCGGTGCGGCCCAGGGGGTGGAGTGGTCGAACGACAGCATGCCCGCATTGGCGTGACTGGTTTCCATGGCCGGTTCCTCCAGCCGGTCGATCACCGTCACTTCGTGTCCCGCCCTGGCCAGATACCAGGCGCTGGTGACACCGATCACGCCACTGCCCAATACCAGAACTTTCATGGGTGGAGCCTCATACGCCGGGAAGGGGATGGGTCTTTTCAGGTAAGAATGATTCGGTGCGGGAAAGTTTTCTGTTTGGCGGAAAAGTTGATGAGACGGGGAGCCAGTCACGGACTTTCAGCAGATCAGGGGCGGCGGATGAAAAAAGGGCGCGGCCGGAAGACGGCTGCGCCCGAGGGTTTCAGGGGGAATGATGGAGGCGGGGCCTCCATCACGAGGCTTACTTCAGATCAAAGCGATCCGCGTTCATCACCTTGACCCAGGCCTTGACGAAGTCCTTGACGAACTTCTCCCGGTTGTCGTCCTGGGCATAGACTTCGGCGTAGGAACGCAGGACCGAGTTGGAACCGAACACCAGGTCGACCCGGGTGGCCGTCCACTTCACCTCGCCGCTCTTGCGATCACGGATTTCGTAGAGGTTGTTGCCGGCCGGCTTCCAGCTGTAGCGCATGTCGGTGAGGTTGACGAAGAAGTCGTTGCTCAGCACGCCCACGCGGTCCGTGAACACACCATGCCGGGTGCCGCCATGGTTGGTGCCCAGGACGCGCATGCCGCCCACCAGCACCGTCATTTCCGGGGCGGTCAGCCCCATCAGCTGGGTGCGGTCCAGCAACAGCTCCTCGCCGGTGACCACATAGTCCTTCTGCTGCCAGTTGCGGTAGCCGTCGTGGATGGGTTCCAGCACGGCATAGGACTCGGTGTCGGTCATCTCCTCGGTGGCATCCCCACGGCCCGGTGCAAAGGGCACGGTGATGTCCACGCCGGCATCTCGTGCCGCCTTTTCCACCGCCGCCGTGCCGCCCAGCACGATCAGGTCGGCCATGCTCACCGGCTTGCTCAGGCCGGACTGGATGCCTTCCAGCACGCCCAGTACCTTCTTGAGACGTTCCGGCTCGTTGCCTTCCCAGTTGCACATCGGCGCCAGACGAATCCGGGCGCCGTTGGCGCCGCCCCGGTAGTCGGAACCACGGAAGGTACGGGCACTGTCCCAGGCAGTGGCGACCAGCTCGGAAACACTCAGGCCGCTGGCGAGGATCTTGTTCTTGAGATCGGCGATTTCGCCATCATCCAGGGTGTAATCCACGGTGGGGATGGGGTCCTGCCAGATCAGGTCTTCCTGGGGCACGTCCGGACCCAGGTAGCGGCTCTTCGGCCCCAGGTCGCGGTGGGTCAGCTTGAACCAGGCCCTGGCGAAGACCTCGTTGAAATACTCAGGATCCTTGTAGAAGCGCTCGGAGATCTCCCGATAGATGGGGTCCTTGATCATGGCCATGTCAGCGTCGGTCATGATCGGGTTATAGCGGATGGACGGATCTTCCACGTCCACCGGCTTGTCTTCCTCCTTGATATCGACAGGCTCCCACTGCCAGGCACCGGCCGGGCTCTTCTTCAGCTCCCATTCGTGTTCCAGCAGCATTTTGAAGTAGCCGTTGTCCCACTGGGTGGGGTAGGTGGTCCAGGCGCCTTCGATGCCGCTGGTGATGGTTTCACGGCCACAGCCCTTGCCCTGGGGGTTATGCCAGCCCAGACCCTGTTCCTCGACGCCGGCCCCTTCGGGGTCTGCGCCCAGCTTGGAGGCATCGCCGTTACCGTGGCATTTGCCCACGGTATGGCCACCGGCGGTCAGGGCCACGGTTTCCTCGTCGTTCATCGCCATGCGGGCAAAGGTGATGCGCACGTCATGGGCGGTCTTGAGTGGGTCGGGATTGCCGTCCACCCCTTCCGGGTTGACGTAGATCAGGCCCATCATCACGGCGGCCAGGGGGTTTTCCAGGTCGCGCTCGCCGGAGTAGCGGCTACCTTCGCCGCCGGACTTGGCCAGCCATTCCTTTTCGGAGCCCCAATAGATGTCTTTTTCCGGATGCCAGATGTCCGCGCGGCCGCCGGCGAAGCCGAAGGTCTTCAGACCCATGGACTCGTAGGCCATGTTGCCGGCCAGAATGATCAGATCGGCCCAGGAGAGCTGGTTGCCGTACTTTTTCTTGATCGGCCACAGCAGGCGACGGGCCTTGTCCAGGTTGACGTTGTCGGGCCAGCTGTTGAGCGGCGCAAAGCGCTGGTTGCCGGTCCCGGCCCCCCCGCGGCCGTCTGCAATGCGGTAGGTGCCGGCGGCGTGCCAGGCCATGCGGATCATCAAGCCGCCGTAGTGCCCCCAGTCGGCCGGCCACCAGTCCTGGCTGTCCGTCATCAGCGCCCGCAGGTCCCGCTTTACGGCTTCCAGATCCAGCTTTTTGAATTCCTCTGCATAATCAAAGTCCTCGCCCAGGGGGTCGGTCTTGGTGTCATGCTGATGAAGGATGTCCAGATTCAGTGCATTGGGCCACCATTCCATGTTGGAAGCCCCGCTGGCGGTGTTGCCGCCGTGTACCACCGGGCACTTGCCTCCGCTGCTGACGTTATTTCCGGCCATGTCTATCTCCCCATTTTCTGCTTGGTTGGTTGGTCTTGATCCGTCAATTCAGTCCCCGTTCGGGGCAGGGCAACCCGCTCAGGCGGCTGTGCGAGACCAGATTCCCCGGTGATTGTTGCCGGGAGTGACTCGCGTTAATCCGTTCGCCCTGCTTTCGTTATTAAGTTATAGAGGGTATGGGTAATATATTCAAATAAATGGTTTCCATTTTGGTAATAGTTTTAGTCAATCATTGGCTGTTTGGGTTTTCGGATGGAGGCCGTGCCTCCGGATACCCCGGTCTGCCATTCGCGGGTTATCCTCCCCGCATGTAAAACCTGGGAGATGGCACCCGTGTTGATGGTGCAGGGAATTGCCGGGCTGGTGGTCTTCATCGGTATCGCCTGGTTGCTCAGCGAGGATCGCTGGCGCATGCCCTGGCGGGCGGTGGCGGCGGGCCTGGGACTGCAGTTCGGTCTGGCGGCGTTGTTGCTGTGGGTGCCGGGCGGACGTCATCTGTTCCTGTGGGCCAACGAACTGGTCATTGCCCTGAGCCAGGCCACTCGGGCGGGCACGGCCTTTGTCTTCGGTTATCTGGGTGGTGCCGAGTTACCCTTCGAGGCCGAAGGGGCCGGGCAGGCCTTTGTCTTCGCCTTCCAGGCCTTGCCGCTGATCCTGGTCATGAGTGCCCTGTCGGCCTTGCTGTTCCACTGGCGTGTGTTGCCGCTGATCATTCGCGGGGCTTCCCGGGTGCTGGAGCGCAGTTTCGGCATCGGCGGAGCCCTGGGGGTGGGGACGGCGGCCAATGTCTTTCTGGGCATGGTGGAGTCCCCTCTGCTGGTGCGACCCTATCTGGCGCGCATGACCCGAAGCGAGCTGTTTGCCCTGATGACCGTGGGCATGGCCACTTTGGCGGGCACCATGCTGGTGCTCTATGCCACCTTCATCGGCCATGTGCTGGATGACGCCCTGGGGCACCTGATCATTGCCTCGGTGATCAGCCTGCCCGCGGCGCTGCTGATCGCGGCGGTGATGGTCCCCGCCACCGGCCCGGCCACTCAGGGGGCGCTGGACGAGGGGCTGGATCCGGCGGCCGGGACCATGGACGCCATCACCCGGGGTACCCTGCGGGGACTGGAGCTGTTGCTGCAGATCGTGGCCTTGCTGGTGGTGCTGATCGCCCTCGTGGCCCTGGCCAACGGCCTGCTGGGCCTGCTACCCGCGGTGGGGGGAGCCGACCTGAGCCTGGAACGCCTGTTGGGCTGGATCATGGCGCCGCTGGCGTGGTTGATGGGCATTCCCTGGGCGGAGGCCCAGGTGGCCGGGACATTGCTGGGTGTGAAGACCGTCCTCAACGAAATGCTGGCCTTCCTGCAGCTGGCGCAGCTGGACCCTCAGGTGCTTTCCCCGCGTTCCGAGCTCATCCTGATCTATGCCCTGAGCGGCTTTGCCAACCTGGGCAGTCTGGGCATCCTCATCGGTGGTCTGGGCGCGATGGTGCCGGAGCGGCGTGGCGAGGTGGTGGCACTGGGGATGCGAGCCCTGGTGGCCGGGACACTGGCCACCCTGATGACCGGAGCCGTAGTGGGGTTGCTGACGCCGTTGGGGTGAGTGGGGAAGGACATGGGCCTCTGTTGCCACGGCGTGTTTGGGAGTGTTGGAGTGGTTGGGAGTGAAGGAGCAGAGTGTGGCGGAGTTTCCGATGGAGCATTTCTTCAACAATGTCGGCACCCATGGTGCCGACGAACCGCCGTGCCATTGCCGGCATTGGGGCGACGCCGGTAGCGCGAGGGGGGCTTGAACATTGAAAATCCTCCACACCTCCGACTGGCATCTGGGCCGACGTCTTTTCGGCCGCCAGCGTTATGAGGAATTTGAGGCCTTTCTGGATTGGCTGGCCGTGCTCATCGAGGACGCCGGGGTGGATGTGCTGGTGGTGGCCGGGGATGTGTTCGACACCAGCACCCCCAGCAACCGGGCCCAGTCCCTGTATTACCGGTTTCTGTGCCGACTGGCCGGTTCCTGCTGTCGGCATGTGGTGGTGGTGGCCGGCAATCATGATTCCCCCACCTTTCTGGATGCCCCCCGCGAACTGCTGAAGGTGCTGGATGTGCATGTGATCGGCGCCGTGCCCGACGACCTTGCCGACGAGGTGCTGGTCCTGCATCACCCGGAGACGGGGACGGCGGAACTGGTGGTCTGCGCCGTGCCCTATCTGCGGGACCGGGATATCCGCCGGGTGGAGGCGGGGGAGAGCGTGGAAGACAAGGATCGCAAGCTGATCGAGGGGATCCGTGACCATTACCGCACCGTGGTCGAACTGGCCTGTCGGCGCCGGGCCGAACTGGACGGGCATCCGCCCATGCTCGCCACGGGCCATCTGTTCACCGCCGGTGGCCGGACGATGGACGGCGACGGCGTGCGGGATCTGTATGTGGGGTCTCTGGCCCACGTGGGTCGCGATATCTTCCCTGATGGTCTGGACTATGTGGCCCTGGGCCATTTGCACGTGGCGCAGACGGTGCAGGGCTCGGAGCGGGTGCGCTACAGCGGCTCGCCCCTGCCCATGGGGTTTGGCGAGGCCGGGCAGCGCAAGAGCGTCTGTCTGGTGGAACTGGAGGCGGGCGGCACCCTGACAGTGCGTTGTCCGGAGGTGCCGGTGTTCCAACCCCTGGCCCGGGTGCGTGGCGACTGGGAGGTGATCCAGGCCCGGTTGCGGGAACTGGTTGCCGCCGACTCGCGGGCCTGGCTGGAGGTCATCTACGAGGGGGAGGCGGTGATCGGTGATCTGCGGGCAAGGCTGGACGAGATCCTGGCGGGCAGCCGTCTGGAGGTCCTGCGGCTGAAGAATGCCCGGGTCATCGACCGTGTGCTGGCGCAGTGCCACGACCGGGAAACCCTGGATGATCTGGATGTCCATGATGTCTTCGAACGCTGCCTGACCCGGCATGAAGTGCCGGACACGCAGCGGCCGTCCCTGCGCCTGGCCTATCGGGAGACCGTGGCCGCCCTCCATGATGCCGACCCGCTTGCGGAATAGGACTCTGCCCCGTGCGCATCCTGCAGATACGTTTCAAGAACCTCAATTCCCTGGCCGGTGAATGGGAGATCGACCTGACCCATCCCGCTTTCACCGCCGACGGCATCTTTGCCATCACCGGTCCCACCGGCGCCGGCAAGACCACGTTGCTGGACGCCATCTGCCTGGCCCTGTACGGGCGCACGCCGCGCCTGCACCGGGTCAACCGCAGCGGCAACGAGGTCATGTCCCGGCACACGGGTGACTGCTTTGCCGAAGTCACCTTCGAGACGCCGGCGGGGCGCTATCGTTGCCACTGGAGTCAGCACCGGGCCCGACGGCGGCCCGACGGAGAGTTGCAGGCCCCCCGCCACGAGATCGCCAATGCGGACACCGGGGAGATCTTCGAGGCCAAGGTCCGGGGGGTGGCGGAACAGATCGAACAGGCCACGGGCATGGATTTCGAGCGTTTCACCCGTTCCATGCTGCTGGCCCAAGGCGGTTTTGCGGCCTTCCTGCAGGCGCCGCCGGACGAGCGCGCGCCGATCCTGGAGCAGATCACCGGCACGGAGATCTACAGCCGCATCTCCGTGGCCGTGCATGAGCGTCGCGGCGAGGCCCGCCGCACCCTTGAGCATCTACGGACGGCGCTGGAAGGCATGCGTCTGCTCAGCCCGGAGGAAGAGCAGCAGTTGTCGGCGGAACTGGCGGCGCGGCAGGCCCAGGAGACGGCCTTGCACGCACAGGTGGAACAGCAGCGCAAGGCCGTCGACTGGTTGGAGGGGATCGCGACACTGGAGGCCGCCCAGGCGCGGATCCGGGAGGAGGCAGCGGATCTTGAGGCCCGTATCGAGGCCTTCGCCCCGGATCGGCAGCGGCTGCACCGGGCCCGGCAGGCCCTGGAGTTGGCGGGCGATCATGCCGCCTTGATCCAGTTGCGCCAGGGTCAGGCACGGGATCGGGCGCGGCAGGTTGCCGGTGAGGCCGAGTTGCCCGGTGCCGAGGCGGCGGTCCGGCAGGCGGAAGCCGTCCTGCAGCAAACGCAGGAACAACTGAACACCGCCCGCGAGAGGCTGCGGGCGCGTCTGCCGGTGCTGCAGAAGGTACGGGAACTGGATCTGCAGGTCGCCGACCGGCGCGCCGCCCTGGCTCAGTCCCATGAGGTGTTGACCGCCTCGAAACAGCGTCTGGAGGCTCTGCAGGCGGAACAGACCGGGGCGGAAACGCGGTTGCAGGCGGGTCGGGAACAGATCGAGGCATTGCGTGGTGAACTGGACCGGACCCGTGCCGATGAAACCCTGGTGGGGCGGCTGACCGGCATCCGGGAGCAGGCCAATGCCCTGGAGGCCCTGCATCGACAGCAGGATGAGGGGATCACCGCGTTTCGGCAGTGTCGGGAGGCCCAGGAACGGGCCGAGGCGGAGCGACAGGCCTGCCAGGAGCGGTTTGAAGCCTTGACCCTGGCGCAGCAGGATCTGCAGGCCGGGTGGCAGGAGATCCACCAGGTCATGGAAACCCGGCTGCAGGGCCGGACCCTGGCCGACTGGCGCTTGGATCTGGCGGCGTTGCAGGCGCGGGAGACGCGGATCCGGCAGGCCGGGGAGGCCCTGGCGGCCCGGGATCAGGCTCACTCCCGGCTGGCGGCCCTGGTGGTGGAGGAGCAGGGACTGTCCGCAGACCTTGAGCGTCTGGGCGGGGAGACCGGAACCCTGGCCGAACGGCTCCACGGGCTGGAGGAGAAGGCGACATTGCTGGAGACCCAGCAGGGTCTGCTGCAGCGCATCGAGGCCCTGGAATCGGCGCGTGGGCAGTTACGGGACGGGGAACCCTGCCCCCTGTGCGGCGCCCTTGACCACCCCTATGCACGGGGCAATGTGCCCGCGGCGGACGAGACCCGGGAGGCCCTTGAGCGGGTCAGGACCGAACTGAAGACCCTGCGGCAACAGGACACGGATCTGCGGGTTCGACGGGCCCAGGTGGATAAGGATCTGGAACGGATTTCCCGGGAACGGCAGACCCAGGCCATGGCTCTGGAGGCGTGGACCACCGAACTGGTCCGCCATGGGGAAGCCCTGGCGCCGGCGGACCCCGAGTGGCCCGGGCGACTGGAGTCCCTGGCCGGGGAGAATGCCGATCAACTGAAGGCCGTCGCCTCGCGCATTGCGGCGGTGGAGGCGGACCAGACGGCGCTGGAGGGGCGTCGACAGGCATTGGAGCAGGCCCGGGAGGCGCTGGTCGAGGCGGAAAAGGCCTTGATGGCCGCCGGTCATCGCCGGGATGGGGAAGCGGCGACGGTCCGGCGACTGGACGGGGAGCTGTCGGAGTTGCGGACGCGTCTGGCCCGGCAGCAGGATCTGCTGCTGGGTTCGGTGCAGCCGCTGGGTATCCGGTCCGTCGAGCGGGCATCCCTGCCCGCGCTGCTGGAACAACTGGAACAGCGTCATGATCAATGGCAGTCCCGCCGGCAGGCCCTGGCGACCCTGGAGGGAGAACTCAAGGCCCTGGAGATCGGCATGACCCATCGTGCCGGACAGATCCGGGACAGCGTCGAGGATGTGCATCAGCGGTCCACCCAGGCCGACACCCTGAAACAGTCGACCGAGGCCCTTTGGGCCGAGCGCCGGCGGTTACTGGGGGAGCAGTCGCCGGAGACGGAACAGCAACCGCTGGAGGCCGCCGTGGAAGCGGCGGACGGGGCGCTGGAGTCGGCCCGGGAACAGGCCCGCCGGACGGGGGATGAATGCCGGCAGTTGCGCATCCGGCTGGAGGATCTGCGCACGGCCCTGGCGGAGCGGGAACCCCGGCTGCGGGAGGCGGAGACGGCCTTCCGGCAGCGCCTGGAGGCGCTGGGCCTGGCGGATGAGGCCGACTTCCAGGCCGCCTGTCTGCCGGAACCCGAGCGCCGGGCACTGAGCGAACAGGCCCAGGCACTGGAGGCGGAGCGGGTGGCCCTGGACGCCCGCGCCGAGGACACCCGCCGTCTGCTGGCGACGGCCCGGGAACAGGCTTTGACCGATCAGCCCCTGGTGGTACTGCGGGAACAGCTGACGGAGCAGATCCGTGCCCATCAGGCGGTGCAGCAGGCGATCGGCGGACTGCGTCAGCGCCTGGCGGACAATGATACCCTGCGGCACCGGTATCGGGAGCAGACGGCGGCCATCGAGGCACAGCAACGGGAGTGTGACCGCTGGGATCAGTTGCATGAACTCATCGGGTCCGCCGACGGCAAGAAATACCGCAACTTTGCCCAGGGGCTGACCTTCGACCTGATGATCGGCCACGCCAACCGGCAGTTGCAGAAAATGACGGACCGTTATCTGCTGATCCGCGACGAGGCCCAGCCGCTGGAGTTGAACGTGATCGACAGCTACCAGGGGGGCGAGATCCGTTCCACCAAGAACCTCTCCGGCGGCGAGGGTTTCATCGTCAGTCTGTCCCTGGCGCTGGGCTTGTCCCGTATGGCGGGGCGCCAGGTACGGGTGGATTCCCTGTTTCTGGACGAAGGGTTCGGCACCCTGGACGACGATGCCCTGGATACGGCCCTGCAGACCCTGGCGGGGCTGAGGGAAGAGGGCAAGCTGATCGGCCTGATCTCCCATGTATCCGCACTGAAGGAACGCATTGCCACCCGCATCCAGGTGACCCCCCAGACCGGTGGCACGAGCCGGATCAGCGGTCCGGGGTGTCGTGGGGGCGCATGATTTCGCCATAATGTTCCCCCGGAACCCACGAATGGAGCCTCGCCTTGGATCTCTTCCAGACCCTGGTCCTTGCCCTGGTACAGGGCCTGACGGAATTTCTCCCCATTTCCAGCGCCGCCCACCTGATCCTGGTGCCCGAGCTCACCGCCTGGGAGGATCAGGGGCTCACCTTTGACGTAGCCACCCATGTGGGCAGTCTGGCCGCCGTGATCTTCTACTTTCGCGCCGAGCTGCGGCGCATGGCCACCCACTGGGCCGGCTCGCTGGTGGGGAGGGGCTTTACCCCGGATGCCAAGCTGGCCTGGGCCGTGGGTCTGGGGACCATTCCGGCGGGCCTGGCGGGACTCCTGTTCCACGACGTGATCTCCACCAGCCTGCGTTCGGTGGAGGTGATCATCTTCACCACCATCACCTTCGCCCTGCTGCTGGGGCTGGCGGACTGGGTGGGTCGGCGGCGGCGGGATGAATACCAGATCGGCTGGCTGGATGTGCTGGTGATCGGCCTGGCCCAGGCCCTGGCGCTGATCCCCGGGGTCTCCCGCTCCGGTGCCACCATGACCGCCGCCCTGTTCATGGGGTTCAACCGTCAGGCGGCGGCCCGCTACTCCTTCCTGCTTTCCATTCCCATCATCGCCCTGGCGGGTGGCTATGAGACCTGGGGGCTCATCCAGGCCCCGGAGGAAAACGTCGCCTGGTCGATGATTCTGATCGGCGCCCTGGTGGCTGGGGTCAGCGCCTATCTGTGTATTCACCTGTTCCTCAAGCTGCTGGCCCGCATGAGCTTTTTGCCCTTCGTCATCTACCGGCTGCTGCTGGGGGCATTCCTGATCTTCATGTTCTGGTAAGTCCTGTCCGGGGAGGGGTGGCCATGGCCGATGGGTTTCGTTACGTGAGCAACCGCTTGAAGTTTCTGGTGGTGGTCATGGGGTTTGCCCTGGTGGCCGGGCTATGGCTGCTGCCCCAGGGGGCCCCGGTCACGGGACAGGTGAGCGCGACGGTGCTGGAGGTCAATGAAGGCACCGCCACCGGACTGCGCTCCGGCCAGTCCGTCACTCTGGTGACCCTGCGGGTCCGTCTGGAAACCGGCGAGGAAACCCGGGTCCAGGTACTGGGTCGTCCGCCCGCGGTGGGTGATACCGTCATGCTGCTGGAGTCGGCATACCCGGACGGCAAACGGCGCTATCGCCTGTTGCCGGAGCACGGTGTGGCGGACTGATCGCGGGAAACAACCCGCCGGTCACGGCCTGGTCAGCGGCAGGCAGACGCTGATCCGCAGTCCGCCCAGGGGGGAGGACGCGGCGGTGATCCGCCCCCCGTGACCTTCCACGATGCGCCGGCACAGGGCCAGACCCAGGCCCGCGCCACCGTGGCGCCGGCTGCGGGAAGGCTCTACCCGGAACAGGTGTTCGAACAGCAGGGGCAGGGCATCCGCGGGCACGCCGGGGGCGGTGTCATCCAGGGTGATGATGAGCTGCCGATCCTGTTGCCGGGCCTCCACATGCAGTCTGCCGCCGGGGTCCGTGTAACGCAGGGTGTTTTCCAGCAGGTTGTTCAGCAACTGCTTCAGGCGGGTCGGGTCGGCCTGGACGAAGGCCGGGGCGGGCGGCAGTGCCTGGGTGATGGTCAGCCGTTGCTGGGTGAAACGGGTCTGGTGCTGGACCGCGGTCTCCCGCAGCAGGGCGATCATGTCCACGCTTTCCCGGTGACAGTCAAGGCAGCCCACATCGCACAGGGCCAGCTGATAGAGGTCATCCACCAGTTTTCCCAGCAGGGCCGCCTCCGCCTGCAGTGACTGGAGTGCTTGCATGTCCAGCGTGCGGATGCCGTCTTCCAGCGCCTCCATTTCTCCCCGCAGTACCGACAGGGGGGTACGCAGTTCATGAGAGATGTCGGCGATCCAGCGGCGCTGGGCCGCTTCATTCCGCGCCAGGGTGAGGGCCAGCTGGTTGAAGTCCTCGGCCAGGGTCTGGAACTCATCCCGGGTGCGCAGTCGTACCCGGGCCGAGTAGTCGCCCGTGGTCAGGGCGCGGGTGCCGCCCGTCAGGGCCTGCAGCGGACCCAGCAGGCGGTTGGCCAGCAGGTAGGAGGCGATGGCGGCCACCAGCAGGGCGATCAGGCCGATGAGACCCAGTATCCGTTCCTGCTGGCGCTCGAACTGCTGGGCCAGCCCGTCGGTGATGTGGGTGGACGGCATCACATACAGGATGCCCACGGTGGTGCCGTCCACCTGCACCGGGTAACGCTTGCCCCCGTCCGGGAACGGCAGGGGCGGTCCGATCAGCCTGCGGCCCGTCTCATCCAGCAGGGCAAGACGTCCCGGTCGCCGGATCAGATCCTGAAGTACCGCGTCTTCGGACGGATAGGCCGGCGGCGCGCCGTCGGCCATCCGATGCAGGCGCCCCCACAGGCGCGGATTCTGTACCAGGGACCCCCAACTGCCGTTGACCCGGTAATACGCCGCCAGGGTGCGGGTGAAATTGTGCGCCTGTTCCTGCTCCACCTGCGCCAGATAACCCGCCAGTCCCTGCTGGAAGCTCAGGCGCGTGGCGCCCATGATGGCCAGGGTCAGGATGGCGAAGGTGATCACCATGGCGAGAAACAGCTTGGTGCGCAGCCCAGGGGCGGGTGGGTGAAGTTGAGCCAATGATTCAGGGTGCCAAGGAAGTGAAGCGGTAGCCGACACCATAGACCGCCTGGATCAGGCGGTGTCCCGGCGCAGCCGCCTGCAGTTTCCTGCGTAGGTTCTTGATGTGGCTATCCACCGTGCGTGCCGTTACCACCCTATGGTCATCGTAGAGGCCGTCGAGCAGGCTTTCCCGGCTCAGGACGGTGTTCGGCTGATCATGAAACTGTTGCAGCAGACGAAATTCCACGGGGGTGAGGGTGAGTTCCCGGCCGTTGAACACGGCCCGGTGACAGGCGGGTTCAAGATGCAGTCCCAAGGCATCCCGGGTGTGCATCGACGGTGGTATCGGCCCTTGTCCCACCCGGCGCAGCAGGGCCCGGACCCGGGCCATGACCTCCCGGGGGCTAAACGGCTTGCAGATGTAGTCATCCGCGCCCAGTTCAAAGCCCCTGAGCCGATCGGCTTCCTCGATCCTCGCGGTGAGCATGATGATGGGTACGGCGGATATCTGCCGGATCTCCCGGCACAGGCGCATCCCGTCCATGTCGGGCAGCATGATGTCCAGCAGGATCAGGTTGGGGGGGGTGGCACGAAGCCTGTCCATCACCGGTTGCCCGCTGTCCAGCAGGCTGACCGTGTAGTGGTCCCGATGCAGGTAATCCGAGAGCAGGGCGGCGATCTTGGGTTCGTCTTCCACCACCAGGACATGGGCGCGGGTCATGGGGTGGATGTCGGGCTGGGGGATTGGGATAGCAGACATGCCGTCGAAGGGAAGTCCATGAGGATTGTGGAGATTGTGTGAAGATGCGCCGCCCGGGTCGGTGGAAGGGGCGCGGACGCTGATAATATTAATCAATATTAATTTGCATTCGCACTCTTTTTTGTTTTCGTGTTTTTTGATGCCTTCGCTACCGGCTCGATGTGAACGACGCCCCCGGCGGAACCGCTTCGTGGGAGAAAGCGGCCCCCGGCGGCGAAGGACCTTGCCTGAGGACATCCGACGGTGATCTCCGTCGGCAGTCCGGCGCCCACGGGCCTCATGTATTCGGCCGTGTTTTCTTCGCTTTTCCTTTTCCATGCACAGGCGCATTCTTCCATGCTACGCAAACTCTGGTTCCAGCTTCACTGGTTCATGGGCATCACGGTCGGTGTCGTGCTGATCATCCTCGGCGTGACCGGGGGAATGCTGACCTTCGAGCGCGAGATCATCCGCGCCATCAACAGTGATGTCCTGCGGGTGGAGCCCCTGGACACACAACGCCTGTCTCCGGAGGCCCTGCTGCGACAGGCCCAAGAGGTCCTGCCGGAACGGCAGATCAATGCCCTGAGCCTGTCCTCCGATCCCCGGGATGCGGCCACCGTGAACGTGGCCGGTGATGGGCCGCAGGCACGCCGCGGGGTCAATCACTACTTCAATCCCTACACGGGTGAACTGATCGGCGCCGAACTCAAGGGGCAGGCCTTCTTCCGTACCCTGCAGCGCCTGCATCGCTGGCTGCTGATGGGGGACGTGGGCAAGCAGATCACCGGGGCGGCCACCATCATGCTGATCATCCTGGTGCTGTCGGGCATCTATCTGCGCTGGCCCCGGTCCTGGAAGGCCCTGGCCGGTTGGTTCACCTTCAGTTTTCGCCGCTCGGGGCGCGGGTTCGTCTCCAGCATGCATGGGGTGGTGGGTACCTGGGTGCTACCCCTCTATCTGCTGGCAGCCCTGACGGGGCTGTATTGGTCCTATGACTGGTACCGGGCCGGCCTGCATGATCTCAGCGGCGTACCCATGCCGGTGCGCCCGGGTCCCCCGCAACCCGCCCAGGAGGGCAATGCCGATGCCCGGCCGGGCAGTGCCCGAGGCGGAGAAGCGGGTCCCCGTGGCCCCATGGGCCGTGAGGCGTCTTCGCCCCGGGAGCCGGCGGCTGACCGTTTTGCGCAGGTGGACAGGGTCTGGCGGCTCTTCGAGCAGGCGGCACCGCTGGGCTATTCCACTGTCAACCTGCGTCTGCCCCAGCCGGGGGGAGATTACCAGTTCATGTATTTTGACCCCCGGCCGGCCCACGAGCGGGCCTGGAACCGCCTGACCCTGGCGGCCGGCACCGGCGAAGTGCAAAGCCATATCCGCTATGCGGACCGTCCCCTGAATGAAAAGCTCATGTCCAGCATGCTGCCGCTGCACAGCGGCTCGTTCTTCGGCATGCCCGGCCGCATCGCCATGATGGTGGCCAGTCTGATCATGCCCCTGTTCGCCATCACGGGGCTGGTGCTGTATATCGATCGCCGCCGCAAGGCCCAGGTGGCCCGGTCGGCCCTGCTTCAGGCCGGGCTGAAGCCCACGGGCGAGCGCGGGACCGGGGAGGGAGAGCGTATCCATGTGGTCTTCGCCAGCCAGACCGGCAACGCCGAGACCCAGGCCTGGAAGACGGCGGGGGCGTTCCAGGCTGCCGGCCTTGCGGTGGCAGTCCATCCGCTGGGCACGCTGACCCCGAATGACCTCAAGGGCATGGGACGCGTGCTGTTCATCGCCTCTACCTACGGGGAGGGGGCGGCGCCTGCGTCGGCCCGTCCCTTTGTCAGCCTGATGAAACAACCCTGCCCGGATCTGAGCATGCTGGGGTATGCGCTGCTGGCACTGGGTGATCGCGGCTATCCCCATTTCTGCGCCTTTGGCCGGGATCTGGATGCCTGGCTGCAATCCTGTGGCGCAAAAGCCCTGGCACCCCGCATTGAAATGGACGGCAGCAGTCCCGAGGCCGCCCTGGCTCAATGGCAGACCCTATTGCGTTCCCTGGGGGCCGCCGAGGAAGCATTTGCTCAAACACCTGTCAACGGATGTCCGGCATCGGCGTAATGGATATTGAAGGGGGGGGAGCCCCCCGTAGCCGACGATCCCGCCATCCGGAGCCTGAACCGCCCCATGAATCCGCCCATCCGTTCCCAACGGCGTCGGCCGCGCCGCCGTGCCTTCATCCTGCTGATGGTCCTGCTCCTGCTGGCTGGTGGGGCCTATGGTGCCTGGAACTGGTTCGGCGGCGGCAAGGACGAGGAAACCACCCGGCTGACCGCCAAGGTCAGTCGGGGTGACATCGAGAATCTGGTGACTGCCACCGGCACCCTGCAGCCCAGGCGTTATGTGGATGTGGGGGCGCAGATCTCCGGTCAGGTGATGGCCATCCATGTGGAGGTGGGCAGCCAGGTGGAGGAGGGGCAGTTGCTGGCGGAGATCGATCCCACGGTCTATCTGGCCCGGGTGGATGCCAGTCGCGCCCAGCTCCGCTACCAGCGTGCCCAGCTGCAGGACCGGGAGGCCCAGCTGGCCCTGGCCCGAATCACCCACACCCGGCAACGCAACCTGTATGCGGAGGACGCCACCACCCTGGAGTCCCTGCAGACCGCCGAGGCCGGTCTGAAGTCGGCCCAGGCCCAGATCGAGATGCTCAAGGCCCAGATCGAGCAAACCGAATCCAGCCTGCGGGCCGACGAGGCCAATCTGGAGTACAGCCGGATCCTGGCCCCCATGGCCGGTACGGTGGTGTCCATCACTGCCCGTCAGGGGCAGACCCTCAATGCCAACCAGCAGGCCCCCATCATTCTGCAAATTGCGGAACTGTCCACCATGACCGTGCAGACCCAGGTCTCGGAAGCGGATATCTCCCGTCTGCAGCCCGGCATGGCGGTCTATTTCACCACCCTGGGTGGGGGGGAACGTCGTTGGTACGGCAGTCTGGAACGTATTGAGCCCACGCCGACGGTCACCAACAACGTGGTGCTCTACAACGCCCTGTTCAACGTGCCCAATCCGCGCCACTTCCTCATGACCCAGATGACGGCGCAGGTCTTCTTCATCGAATCGGCGGCGCGGGACACCCTGCTGGTGCCCATGTCGGCGCTGACCCTGACCGGTCCGGCCGCGGGTCGCACGGGGCGTCCCGGGATGCGGGAGGCCCGGCCGGGGTCCGGGGATGAAGAACCCCCCGTCGTCCGGGCGCGTCGCGGTCTGGTCACGGTGCTCAAGGACGATGGACGCATCGAGGAACGGGTGGTCGAGATCGGGGTCAGCAACCGGGTGCAGGCCCAGGTGCTGTCCGGTCTGGAGGAGGGCGAGACGGTGGTGCTGGCCGGTCGCGCGCCCACGGCCCCGTCCACGACGCCCCGCCAGGCCGGCGGTGACCGCATCCCGGGGCTGGGTCCCACCGGCATGGGGCCGGGGCTGCGCTGATGACGACCGCCGGCACGCACCCACTCATCCGGCTCTCCGGCGTCACCCGCTGCTTCGTCAACGGGGATCTGGAGGTGCCGGTACTCCACGGCATCGACCTGGAGATCCAGGCCGGAGAATTCGTGGCCATTGTCGGCGCCTCCGGTTCCGGCAAGTCCACCCTCATGAACATCATCGGGTGCCTGGACCGGCCTTCCGGGGGGCATTACCACTTCATGGGAGAGGACGTCTCCGGGCTGGACCCGGATGATCTGGCGGCCCTGCGCCGGGAGGCCTTCGGCTTCGTGTTCCAGAGCTACAACCTGATCCAGGGTCTGTCCGCCCGGGAGAACGTGGAGGTGCCCGCCCTGTATGCGGGTCTGGCTCCGGCGCAACGCCATAAGCGTGCCGAATCCCTGCTCACCCGGCTGGGGTTGGGAGAGCGTCTGGAACACCGTCCCGCCCAGTTGTCCGGCGGTCAGCAGCAGCGGGTATCCATCGCCCGGGCGCTGATGAACGGGGGCCGCATCATCCTTGCCGATGAACCCACCGGGGCCCTGGACAGCCGCAGCGGCAAGGAGGTGATGGAACTGCTCAAGGATCTGTCGGCCCAGGGCCATACCATCATCCTCATCACCCATGAGGCGGAAGTGGCCGCCTATGCGGATCGGGTGATCGAGGTGCGTGATGGCCGGGTGCTGTCCGATACCGGCGCATCCCGGGTGGCCGAAGCCTTGCCGGAGCCCGTGATCAATGGGCAGTCCTCCCTCCCGGGGGAAGTGTTCGAGGCCACCCGTACCGCCTTCAGGGCCCTGAGCGCCAACCTGTTCCGTTCCATCCTCACCCTGCTGGGCATCGTCATCGGCGTGGCTTCGGTGATTTCCATGCTGGCCATCGGCGACGGGGCAAAACAGGTGGTGGTGGACCGCATCAGCGCCATGGGCACCAACCTGCTGCTGGTGCGCCCCTGGGCGCCGAACATGCGCGGTTTCGGCATCACCACCCTGGTCCATGAGGACGTGGTGGCCATCAACGAGTTGGACAACATCATTGCCGCGGTGCCGGAACTGACGGGCAATGTGACCTTGCGATACGCCGGCAGGGATCAGTCCACCTCGGTGACGGCCACCTCCGCAAGCTTTGTCGCGGCCCGCAACTGGCCGGTGGCGCAGGGGGTCTTCTTTGACGAAGCGGATGAGCAGAGCTATGCCACCGTGGCGGTGCTGGGCGATACCGTGGCCCGGGCGCTGTTTCCCGGGGAGGATTCCCTGGGCCGGTTCGTGATGGTGAACAACATCCTGTTCCAGGTGATCGGCGTGATGACGCCTCGCGGCGCCTCGCCCATGGGGCAGGACCAGGATGATGTGGTGTTCATGCCCTTTCATACCGGCAGCCTGCGGGTATTCGGCCAGCGCAACCTGCGTAACGTGACCGTGGCGGTGAAGGATGTCTCCCGCATTGACGAGACCCAGGCGGCGGTGCACGCCCTGCTGCTGCAGCGCCATGGGGTGGAAGACTTCCAGATCCGCAACATGGCCTCCCTGCTGGACAGCGCCAGCGAAACCCAGAACACCCTCACCCTCCTGCTGGCTTCCATTGCCGCCATCTCCCTGCTGGTGGGCGGGATCGGGGTGATGAACATCATGCTGGTGAGCGTCACCGAGCGGACCCGGGAGATCGGCATCCGCATGGCCACCGGGGCGCGCATGCGCAACATCCAGCAGCAGTTCCTGATCGAGGCGGTGACGGTGTCCGCCCCGGGCGGGGCCATCGGGGTGGTGGTCGGTCTGGGGGTGGCGGCCCTGATCGGGCATCTGGGCACGCCCATCCAATACAGTCCGACACCGGTGATGCTGGCCTTCGGCTGTGCCTTTGCCACCGGTCTGGTGTTCGGTTACCTGCCCGCCCGCAAGGCCGCCCGGCTGGACCCGGTGGTGGCACTGGCCTCGGAGTGAACTTCATGACGGTCAATACCGATACACGTTTTGTCGCGGGCGCGATGGTGGTGGTCGGGCTGCTTCTGGGCGGATGCGCCACCACGGCGCCGCTGACGGGGCCGGTTCTGGACATGCCCGAGGTCTACGGCCGCGATGTCTCGGAGGCGGCCCAGGTCCAGCCCGACTGGTGGCGGACCTTTGAGTCTCCGTTGCTGGAATCCCTGGTGCTGGCGGCCCTGGAATACAGTCCCGACCTGGCCATTGCCCGGGAACGGGTGGTGCAGGCGGAACTGCAACTGCGCAGCACCGGTGCCTCCCTGTTCCCGTCGGTGGATTTGTCCGGCGGCAGCACCTTCCGCGAGACGCGGACGGATGGGGGCGATACCGCCACCAGCCGTTCCAGCAGTCTGTCCCTGGGTGTGGGTTACGAGGTGGACCTGTGGGGTCGGCTGAGTGCCGGCGTGGACGCCGCCCAGGCCGGTCTGCAGGCCACCCGCCATGACCAGGAGGCCGTGCGCCTGAGCCTGGTGGCCGGGGTGGCCAGCGGCTATTTCCAGTGGCTGTCCCTGAACGAGCGGCTGCGCATCGGCCGCCGGAACCTGGAAACCGCCGAGCGCCTGCTGGACATCGTGGAATCCCGTCACCGCCATGGGGTGGCCACGGCCCTGGACGTGAGTCGCCAGCGCACCGCCGTGCTCAGCCAGCAGGCAGCCCTGGTACCCCTGGAAGTGCAGGCTCGGCAGGCCCTGGCGGCGCTGGCGGTACTCAGTGGCCGGGCACCCCAGGGGTTCGAGGTGGAACCCGAGTCCATCCAGGGATTGTCGGTCCCCGAGGTGGGACCGGGGCTACCCTCGGAACTGCTGGTCCGGCGCCCGGATATCGCCGCCGCGGAGGCGCAGTTGCTGGCCAACGACGCCAACCTGCAGGTTGCCCGGGCGGCCCTGCTGCCCAGCATCCGCCTCACCGGCTCCGGTGGACTGGCCAGTACGGCGCTGTTTTCCCTTGCCGATCCCACCCAGAGCCTGAGCCTGGGGGCCAGCCTGGCCCAGGTGGTGTTCGACGGCGGCCGCCTGCGGGCCCAGGTGGGCAGCGCCGAATCCCGGCGCCGGGAGGGGTTGGAGAGCTATCGGCGCACCGTGCTCACCGCCCTTCGGGAGGTGGAGGACGCCCTGGGGGACGTGGCCCGTCATGGGGAGCAGGAGCGGGTGCAGGAGGCCACCATTGAGGAGGCCGAGCGCAGCCTGAGGCTGGCGGAGTTGCGCTATCGGGAAGGGGCGGGGGATTTCACCAGCGTGCTGGATGCCCAGCGCACCCTATTCCAGGCCCAGGAGCAGGCGGTCCAGCTGCGTCTGTCCCGCCTGGTGGCCGCCGTGGATCTGTACAAGGCCCTGGGTGGAGGTTGGCAAGGCCCCAGGATTGACGGTCGGGATTGATCCGCTAGCGCTACCGTATGGGCACGGCAGGACAACGGGCGATGGAAACCGTGGCGGCCTTGCGCTCGCCGTCGCGGTGAACCCGTTTTTCCAGCAGCAGGTGCTTCGGATCCCGTGTCCCGGCCGCGAGCAGGGCAGCCGCCTCGGCCACGGCCGGTGTGCCCATCACCTGCCTGACACGCTCGGAAGGATTGGGGACGGGCACCCGGGACAGGGCTTCGGCGGAAAATGCCTGAATGTCCCAGCCATGGTGGCGCGCCGTGAGGACGATGGCCGGTTCGTCCCGGCGTTGCGCGATGGTGGCCAGGCCGCCGACCGCATCCGGTGCAAGGCCCACCTTGCGCAGCGCCCGGAGTACCGCGGTCATCATGACATCGGGGTGGAGGCCCGGGGTGCAGCCCACGCCCACAAACACTTTTTCCATCAAAAAAGACCCATGTTGACACGGGGTTCGGGATATCCTGCCCCTGCTCTTGTTCTGCAAGACCAGAGGCGCTACTTTAGCAGACCGCTGTCTTTATGCCGTATCCCGACGGGCAGAGGAATCGATCCCCTCCATGACTTCAGGAAAAACACCCGGTGATTCCCGCCCGGATCTGCAGACTGATTTCGGATATCGCATTCTCAGGCTGCTTGAGGGGCATGGCCTGGGTCCCTCTCCCATCCATTACTGGATCTTTCACGATTATCTTCAGGCCGCCAACGAAGAGCTGGTAAAGGCGGTTAGCGAACAGCTCAGTGCGGGCAGGAAGCTGGACTCCTTTGTCCTGCATGGCTTGTTCGAGCGTTACGTGGCCGGTGAGAGCCTGTCTCGCTTCAGCGGCATGGGGGATGAGCTGGAAGCATTGCTGAGGGGGGTCATCAGTCTGCTCCGAAACGCCGAGCGCAATACGGCGGATTTTCATGAAAGCCTGACGGACAATCTGCAGGCCCTGGATCAGGCGGATCACCCCGAAGGCCTGAAGGCTATCGCCCAGCGTCTGGCGGCCGCGGTGGTCACGGCCAGTTCCGACAATCGGGCTCTGCAGAAAAATCTTGAAGAGGCCGAGCTGGAGGCCAGGCATCTTCGCCATGAACTGGAAAAGCACCGCAAGGAATCCATCACCGATCCTCTTACTGGATTGTTCAATCGTCGGGGCATGGAGACGGAGATGGCCCGTGTCCTCATGGCTGCGGATGAGCTCTGCAATACCATGCTGGTCATGGATATCGACCATTTCAAATCCATCAATGATCGTTATGGACATGCGGTCGGTGACGTGGTGATTCGCAAGGTGGCTGCTTCCCTGCGTCGCGTTCTTCCCGCCGACGCGGTGCTGGTGCGTTTCGGCGGCGAGGAATTCGTCGCCCTGCTGTCGGGGTATTCCGTGCAGGAGGCCGTTGGCCTTGCCGAGCAGGCGCGGGAGGTGGTGGAACGCCTCAGGCTGGTGAACCGGCAGGATGATACGGTAGTGGAAGGCTTCACCATTTCCGCGGGCGTGGCACCGGCATCGGAAAGTGATACGGTGGAAACCCTGTTCGCCCGGGCAGACAAGGCCCTTTACCAGGCCAAGCACACGGGACGTAACCGGGTAGTGGTGGCCTCGGGTTGAAAATACGGCCCTAATCCGATCGCCGGGGGCGACGTAGCAGGTAGGTATCCATGATCCAGCCCTTGGCGGCCCGGCCTGCCTGGCGTGCCTGTTCGATCCGCGGTGTGACGGTTTTCGCCGGACCCGAGATCAGGATCTCGTCCTCGGTTCCCAGATAGGCCCCCCAGAAGATCTCCATGTCTTCCTCCATCACTTTGCGATAGCTCAGATCCCCGTCGAGCATCACCAGGACTGCGTCCAGGTCTTCGGGGAAGCCCTTGGCGAGTTGCCGACCCGTGGTGACGTGCACCGGTTCACCGATACGATTGAGGGGGACGCGGTGGCCCGCCGCCAGGGCTTGCACGCTGGTGATGCCGGGGATGACCCGGTAGTCCAGCGCCAGATTGCCCCGAGCCTGAATGATCTCCATGAGCCGCATGGCGCTGTCATAGAGGGCAGGATCACCCCATAGCAGCAGGGCGCCGCACTGACCTTCCTCCAGTTCGTTCCGGATGGCCTGCTCCAGCAGGACTGCCCTGGCATCGTGCCACGCTTCCACCACCGAGGCGTATCTCCCCCGGCGCTGATCCCGCACCGGATCCTGCAGGGTGACGAAACGCCATGGGCGGTCGGTGGCGAACTGCTCGCAGATCTGCCGGCGGAAGCGGGTCAACTCCGCCGTTTCAGCCCGTTTGTCCAGGACAAAGAAGACATCCACCCGGTTGATGGCCTTGATGGCCTGCAGGGTCAGATAGTCCGGGTCGCCGGCACCAATGCCGATCAGCAGGAATTCTCTCATGGGGGTCATGGTCAGGTCGGGGAGGGCAGTGTAGCAGGAAGTCTTTCGGTACGGTTTTCGTCTATCTCGCTATAAATAAATAGCGTCCGGCAATATAGTGTTAATAAGATAGATTATCGTTCAAGTTTGCATTTTTTATTGCTACACTGCGTCCCGACCACTGCCATGGCGGTCATGTTTTCGAACCGGCGAAGGCACGTCGCCGTCATCTCCCGCTTTTGCGGGAATGGCGACTTCGGCGTGCATTGTGACGACGTTATCTTGAAATGGGGGAATTTCATGAAGAGTGAAATCATCGTGCGGGGCGGGCAAAACAAGCTGGCCCGCGGTGTGGCGCTGGCACTGGGGGGTGCCCTGGCCGTGACCGTGACGAGTGCTCAGGCACAGATGCCCGAATTGACCTGGTCCGGTCTGCTGGAGATCGAGGCGAACTGGGCCGAGGATTACGAGGGCGGTTCCGGAAGCGATCTGAATCTAGCGACCGTGGAACTGGGTCTGGAGGCCCGCTTCAACGAACTCCTGTCCGCCCGCGTCCTGCTGCTCTACGAAGATGACGGCGAAGACTCCGAGGTGGAGGTGGACGAGGCCGTGATCTCCCTGGGGCTGCCGGCCATGCCGGGCGCTTACCTGGAGGTCGGGCGCCAATACGTGCCGTTTGGCCGCTTCGAGACCGCCCTGGTGTCCGACCCGCTGGCCCTGGAACTGGCGGAAACCCGCGAGACCGCCGCCCTGCTGGGCTGGGAGAGCGATCAGTTCTACGGGGCCGCCTGGGTGTTCAGCGGCGATACCCGTGACAATCTGAACGGCGTGGGTCTGAACCTGGGCATGCTGTTCGATGCCGGCCCCGTGGAAATGGATCTGGGTGTGGCCTACACCAGCACCCTCGGGGATTCCGACACCCTGCAGGAAGTGGACGCGGTGGTCGAAGGCAAACGGGTGGGCGGCTACAACGCCTATGTCACCGCCGTCCATGGCCCCTTCACCCTGGCCGCCGAGTACGTGGTGGCGGAAAAGCGTTTTGACGCCGGGCAGCTTGAATTCAACGGCAAGGGCGCCCGTCCCAGCGTCTGGGGTGTGGAGCTGGCCTGGGAGCTGGACGGCCTGCAGCGTCCGGTGACCCTGGCGGCCGCCGCCCAGGGCAGCAGCGAGGCATTCATTGAGGATGCGGCGCTGGAACTGCCGCGCTACCGTTATCTGGCCGGTGTGTCCGTCGCCCTGATGGGTCAGCTGTCCCTGTCCTTCGAATACAGCCATGACCGGGATTACCGCGAGCGCCATGGCGGTACCGGCGACTCCGCCAATGCCTTCGTGGTGCAACTGGCGGCAGAGTTCTAAGCCGGCGGCAGGCGTCTGCCTGCGTCCGTTTCATCCATTTCAACCGATGAGTTTTTGGAGCAGATCATGAAAAAGACCCTCCTCACTGTCGCCCTGGCCGCCGGCCTGGGCCTGGCTTCCGGCAGTGTCATGGCCGATCGCGTCGAGCACTTCAAGGGCGTGCCTTCGGAAACCCTGGAGCAGGCGGTCAAGAATTTCAGTGAATACAACGCCAAGCTGGAGGCCGTGCTGGCCGGCGAGCTGACCTTTGAGAAGGTGGCCGAGATCCACGAGCTGACCTATACCCTGGAAGTGGCGCTGGAAAAGATCAGTGAAGAGCTGGAAGAGCTGGCCGAGACCCTGGAAGAGCTGCACGTGGCCTCCGAGGAGAACGACTTCGGCCTGGTGAAGGCCAAGGGCGAGGAGTATCTGTCCGTGGCTCGCAAGGTCATCAAGTAAGTCTTGTGGTGCCGCCGTCATTCCCGCGCAGGCGGGAATCCAGTCTGGCAACGCCTCCCTGGACTCCCGCTTTCGCGGGAGTGACGGTGGGATACCCGGTCATCCCCCAACTTTCAACGTGTCCGGAAGGACATGTGACAGGCCACGCAGGTGGCCGTGAGTTCGTGCAGGGCCTTCAAGGCCTCCTGCAGATCCCCCTGTTCAGCCACCTTGGCGAATTCGCTGGCGGATTCATGCATGGCAAACCCCATCTGCCGCATGCCGTCGGGCATGAATCGTCCCGGTCCTCCCAGGCCCCGTGTGGCGGCGGCATGCTTGCCCATGGTGCTGATGCCCATGGTGTTCTCCGCCATTTCCCCCGCCTGTGCCAGCTCTCCCCGAGCCAGCAGTTCAAGGATGCGCTGATAGGCGATCAGGTGTTCCTGCATTTCCTCCCGGAGCAGTTCCCTTTGCAGTGTGGGCATTTCCACCAGGTGTCTGTGGTCCGGGGGTGGTTCCGGCGCCTGCGCCAGGGTCAGCGCGGGGATGGACAGCAGGATGAAGGCAAGAAAAGGGCGGGACATGATGTTTACCGTGGGAATGATCCTTGTCCACACACTACCCCTTGCCATGCCGCGGTGCAAGAAAGGCGAACGGCGGCCACCCCGGCAATGCCCGGGGTGGCCTCGCATGGCCTCAGCAACGGCAGAGGGGGTCTTCCACCTGCTTGCGCTTGTCGGCACCGGCCAGCATTTCGATCAGGGCGAGGGCAAACTCCATGGCGGTACCCGGACCCCGGGAAGTGGCCACGTTGCCGTCCACCTCCACCGGCTGCCCGGTGAGTCGGGTATCGGTAAGCTCCATGCCTTCCAGGACGGTGGGGTAGGCGGTCGCCCGGCGATCCGCCAGCAGCCCGGCCTTGGCCAGCACCTTGGGCGCGGCGCAGATGGCTCCGACATAGCGTCCTTCATCATGGAGCTTGCGCAGCAGCGCGTGGATGCGGGGATCATCGTTGAGATGGTCCGAGCCGGGCAGGCCGCCGGGCAGCACCATCAGGTCATATGACTCGTGCCGGGCCTGTTCCAGTTCCGTGTCCGGCATCAGTACGATGCCGTGCGCGCCGGTGACGGGGCCGGGTTCCAGACCGGCGGTGACCACTTCGAAGTCGGCCCGGCGCAGCAGGTCGATCAGGGTGACGGCTTCAAGTTCCTCGCAGCCGTTGGCGAGGGGGATAAGGATGCGTGCCATTGGCGAACTTCCTCCTTCTGCTTGAGATATTCACTCACCGATAACAGACGTATGCCCCGGGATGCCAGGGTGGGGAGCATGTCTTCCAGCACCTGCAGGGTGGCCGGATAAGGGTGGCCGATGGCCAGGGCATGTCCCTGGGTCCGTGCCAGCCGGATCAGGTGCTCCATCTGCATGCGGACGAATTCCGCGTCATGGGGGCGGGAGTCCAGGAAGACATCCCGCTGGGTGGCGTTCAGGCGTACCCACTCGGCCACATGGCGCCCCAGGGTCTCCACATGGGTGCGACTGTCCACATAGTACAGAGCGGGGTCGTGGGCCCGCAGTTCCGACATCACCCAGGCCAGGTGATGATATTCCCGGGAGAGGCGGCTGCCCATGTGATTGTTCGCGCCCCGGACATGGGGCACCGAATCCAGGGCGCGGCGAACGCGCAGACGGGTTTCCTCCTCATCCAGGTGATGGAAGATCGCACCGGGACCCGGGTCGTTGCCGTTGTCCGCCTCCATGGGCAGGTGCAGCATCACTTCCTTGCCCCGCTGGTGAGCCAGATCGGCCGATGCCGCGGAGAAGCGGAGATGGGGCAGCACGGCGCAGGTGACGGCGCCCGGAAGGCTGGTGGTGCGGCGAGCCTCCCGCAGGTCATTGCCCAGGTCATCGATGATGATGGCAATGAAGGGCAGGCGTTCACCGGCCCACAGGGGGCCGGTGAACAGACACAGGCACAGTGCCAGGGCGCTCAGGCCCGGGGTTCGCACGGGGTCTGGCCTTACCGGCGAGCCTGGAGGATATCCAGGCCCTTGAGCAGGTTCAGGGCCTCGTAGAGCTGGAAGTCCCGCTGGGCCAGCGGTTCCTTGTCATCGCCGTCCGTTGTACTGGTCTCGGTGGCACCCTCGCGGCCCTGAAGGTGACGGTTGAGCTGGGCCTCGGTGATGGGGCGAACATCCGGGGTTTCCGCCCGGGCCACGGTGACCGGTTCGAGCTTGATGTCCGGCTCGATGCCTTCCGCCTGGATGGAGCGGCCCGAGGGCGTGTAGTAACGGGCGGTGGTCAGCTTGAGGGCCTTGCCCTGATTCAGGGGCAGGATGGTCTGCACCGAGCCCTTGCCGAAGGTGGGGGTGCCCATGATGATGCCGCGCTGGTGGTCCTGCAGGGCGCCGGCGACGATCTCCGAGGCGGAGGCGGAGCCCTGGTTCACCAGCACCACCAGGGGGGCGCCCTTGAGCACGTCGCCCGGCGAGGCGGTATAGCGGAACTGGGCATCGCTGACCCGGCCTTCGGTATAGACGATCAGGCCCTCGGTGAGGAAGGCGTCGGACACGCCCACGGCCCCGTTGAGCACGCCGCCGGGGTTGTTGCGAAGATCCAGCACCAGACCCCTGAGTCCGCCGCTTTCCCGCTGCAGTTTACGGACCTCTTCCACCAGATTCTGAGCGGTCTTGGACTGGAAGGTGGTGATGCGCAGATAGCCGAAGCCCGGTTCCAGCATCTCGCTGCGCACGCTGCGCACGCGAATGGTGTCCCGGGTCAGGGTGACTTCGAAGGGACGATCCACCCCTTCGCGGACCACCGTGAGGGTGATCTTGCTGCCGCGGGGGCCGCGCATCCTGTTGACGGCCTCGTTCAGGGTCATGCCCTTCACCGGGTTGTCATCCAGGCGGATGATCAGGTCGCCGGCCTGGATACCGGCCCGGCTGGCGGGAGTGTCGTCGATGGGGGAGATGACCTTGACGAAGCCATCTTCCATGCCCACCTCCAGGCCCAGGCCGCCGAACTCGCCGCTGGTGCCGATCTGGAGTTCCGAGAACTCGCTGGGGGTGAGATAGGACGAGTGAGGGTCCAGTCCGGAGAGCATGCCGCGAATGGCATTCTCCAGGAGCTTGGAGTCCTCGACTTCTTCCACATAGTTGCGCTTGATGCGCATGTAGACATCGGTGAAGGCGCGCAGGTCTTCCAGCGGCAGGGCGTCAGCCTCGTGCTGCCGGCGATCCGCCATGACGCCGAAGGAGATGCTCAGTGCAACGCCCAGGATCAGGCCCATCAACAGGCCGGCGCCGACGCGGGTTTGGGTACTCATAGCCTTGAACTCCAAATGATGCTCTCCGACTTTGGCGGGAGATTGAGGGCTTGATCGATGCGGATCAGGTGGTCCGGATGGCCCCTATGGTGCGCTTGTTAGCGAGAGCCTACCACTGGGAGCTTAGAGTCGCACCATTGGGAGGGGTTCACCGGGTTGCCTTTGTGACGAATCTCGAAATACAGGCCCGTCCGTTCACTGCCGCCGCTGTCGCCCACCCGGGCAATCAGGTCGCCGGCCTGCACCCAGTCCCCCGGGGACTTGTAGAGCGCCTGGTTATGTCCGTAGAGGGTCATGTAACCACCGCCGTGGTCGACGATCAGCAGCATGCCGAAACCTCGCATCCAGTCGGCGAAGGCGACCCGGCCGTGGTGAATGGCCTTGACCGGTTCGCCCTCGCGGGCACCGATGACCAGGCCCTGCCAGCGGCGTCCGGTGCCGCTGTCCCGGGTGCTGCCGAAACGGTGGATGATCTCGCCCTGGACGGGAAACGGCAGTGTGCCCCGGCGGTCGGCAAAGGCCTGGTTCGGCAGGGCGTCGTCGGGGATGTCGCTCAGGACCCGGTCCAGGGTCTTGAGAAGCTCTTCAAGGCTCTCCTGGTCCGTCTGCAGGCGGGAGAGTGACGTGCCCGCCTGGGCGATTTCCCGGCGCAGTTTTTCCAGTACCTGGCCCCGCTCCCGGCGTTGCCGTTCCAGCTGCTCCTGGTGGGCCAGCAGGGTGCGGCGTTGTTCGGTCTGCTGCAGGCGGGTCAGGTCCAGCTGGTGGCGGGTCTCGTTCAGCGCCGCCAGGGCCTGGGTGGCGGCTTCGATGCGGGCGTGTCTGGCCAGGTTGTAGTGCTCGTAATAGATCAGCATGCGGCCGACCCGGGCCGGGTCTTCCTGGTTGAGCAGCAGTTTCAGATGGTCCTGCCGACCGGTCTGGTAGGCGCTGCGAAGCTGGGTGGCCAGGGCGGTGCGATGGGTCTCCAGTCTGGCCATCTCGTCCCGTTGCCGGCGCTCCAGCTCCCGTAGACGGGTCTCCGTGGTCTTGAGGGCCGCTTCGCTGGTGGCCAGATCCCGGGCGGTCCGGCCCATGGCGCGTTCCGTTTCCCGTAGCTGCGCCTCCAGTCGACCCTGTTCGCCCCGAGCCGCCTCGATACGTCCCCGGACCTGCTGGATCTGCCGTTGCACCTGCTCCAGGCGCCGCACGGCCTCTTCCCGTTCCGTGCCGGCCGGGAGTGGGGCGGGGAGGCCCAACAGGGGAATGAGCAGGGCCATCACAAGAAGACGCGACCGGGGTATCATGGGTGGCGGGTACGCAAAGTCGTTGAAATATTTTTGATAAAGATCATAATCGAATCATCCAATACTAATATATCGGCCCCGAACCCATGCCAAGGTGGCGCTCCATTGAGCCCCAAGCCCCCATGAACACAGTATCCGACATGATTCCTGATCTCCTGAACAAGGAAGAAGACATCAAGCGTGCCTCCCGCTCCCTCAAGGCCATGGCCCATCCCCTGCGCCTGAAGATCCTCTGTGTCCTGGGCGACAGGGAGGTGAGCGTGCAGGAAATCGTCGATCATGTGGGGACTTCCCAGAGCAATATATCCCAGCACCTGGCCATCCTGCGCGACAAGGGCATCCTGGCTTCCCGC
The DNA here is from genome assembly GCF_000225005.1 of Ectothiorhodospira sp. PHS-1. NCBI lineage: Bacteria > Pseudomonadati > Pseudomonadota > Gammaproteobacteria > Chromatiales > Ectothiorhodospiraceae > Ectothiorhodospira > Ectothiorhodospira sp. PHS-1. Next base: position 128,254 of record NZ_AGBG01000002.1, read on the forward strand.
AAGGATGCCAATCGGGTCTACTACCGGGTCAGTGATGCCAGAACCCTGCGCCTGATCGGCATGATGCAGGACGTGTTCTGCCGCTCCCTTTAGGGCTTCCGGTGCCCGGGCGGGTCCGGTCGACTTGCCCGCGGGGGCGCATGGCTTCAGAATGCGCCCTTCCCAATGATTCACGAGTCTTGAGCGATCCATGGACCAATACCTGGAGTTTATTGCCAATCACCCCCTCCTGTTCGGTCTGCTGGCGGCCGTCATTGGTGCCATCGGTTATACCGAATATGCCCGCCTGACGAGAAAGTACAAGGTGCTCGGGCCGGCTGACGTGGTCCGGATCATGAACCAGGATCAGACCGTGGTGGTGGATGTCCGTGAGGAGGCCGAGGCCCGCAAGACCGGCAAGATCAGCGGTGCCCGTCACATTCCCCTGACCAAGTTCAAGGATCGTGTCAGCGAGATCGGCAAGTTCAAGGACAAGACCATCATTGTCTACTGCCAGACCGGTGCCCGTTCCGGCCAGGCCTGCAACACCCTGGTCAAGAGCGGTTTCGAAAACGTGGTCAATCTCCAGGGCGGCATCCTGGCTTGGGAGTCCGCCAGTCTGCCCCTGAGCAAGAAATAAGGCGATTCCCGTGGCGGCCTCGTCCTCTTCCCCGGGTATTGCGGTAGTGATTTACGGCACCGGATCGTGCGCCTTCTGCATGCTGGCCCGGCGGTTGCTCAAGGGCAAGGGTGTCAGCTTCGAGGAGATCCGGGTGGACAAGGATCCGGTTCAGCGCGAGGTGATGGAGCGGCGCTCGGGACGGGAGACGGTGCCCCAGGTGTTTGCCGGCGATCGGCATCTGGGAGGGTATACGGATCTGGTGGCGCTGGATCGGGAGGGTGAACTGGACGCCCTGCTGGGGCTGGAGGAGGGGCGCGGGCTTTAGCGGTTGCCCTGTCGCTGTCCCGTCATTTGCAGCCCTCGCACCGCCCCCCTATCATTGTCCGCCTGACCCAATCGTACCCAACCAGTCACCGGAGTCATCATGACGGAAAATCAGGCACCGAAACCCAGCGCCGACGGCGCCGCCCAGGGACAGCCGCAGCAGGAGTTCGGGCTGCAGAAGATCTACGTGAAGGACATCTCCTTCGAGTCCCCCAACTCCCCCGCCGTCTTCACCCGCGAGTGGAAGCCGGAGACCCAGGTGCAGCTGAATTCCCAGGCCCGCCCCCTGGACGAGAACGGACTCTTCGAGGTGGAGCTGACGGTGACCGTGACCACCAAGTCCCAGGACAAGTCGGCCTATCTGGTGGAAGTGAAGCAGGCCGGTGCCTTCGTGCTGCGGGGCATCCCCCAGGATCAGATGGGGCCGTTGCTGGCGGCTTACTGCCCCAACCTGCTGTTCCCCTTCGCCCGCGAAGCGATCTCCGATCTGGTCACCCGCGGTGGCTTCCCGCAAATGCTGCTGGCCCCGGTCAATTTCGATGCCCTCTATGCGCAGAAACTGCGAAACGAGCAGCAGGCGGCCCAGGGCGGTGATGCCGGCGCCGCGCCGACTCCCTTGAACTGAGCTTCCGCCTCCATGCGCGACGTGCGTCATGTGGCGGTGCTGGGCGCCGGTTCCTGGGGGACGGCGCTGGCCATTCATCTTGCCCGCAAGGGGCTGAAGGTCGGTCTGTGGGGCCGTGACGGCGGCCGGATGGCGGAGATGCGGGCCGCCGGTCGCAATGTCCGCTATCTGCCGGATGCCCCGTTTCCCGTAACCCTCACCCCCGTGGATGATCTCGATGCCCTGGTGTCCACGGCCGACCGGGTGCTGCTGGCCGTGCCCAGCAGCGGCTTTCAGGACATCCTGCACCGTATCGCTCCGCAGCTTTCGGGGCGCGGGCTGGTGTGGGCCACCAAGGGCCTGGACCTGGAAACCACCCGCTGGCTCCATGAACTGGTGCTGGAGGCATTGCCCGGCGACGTGCACTGGGGGGTGGCTTCCGGTCCTTCCTTTGCTTCCGAGCTGGGACGGGGTCTGCCCACCGCGCTGACTCTGGCATCGCCGGACCCGATCTTTGCCGAGGATGCCCGTGCCTGGCTGGCGGGCGGCACCCTGCGGGTGTACACCAGCGACGACGTGGTGGGGGTGCAGCTTGGCGGCGCCTTCAAGAACGTGCTGGCCATTGCCGCCGGGGTGTCCGATGGCCTGGGTTTCGGCGCCAATGCCCGCGCGGCGCTGATCACCCGGGGGCTGGCGGAGCTGATGCGTCTGGGGGCCGCCGCCGGTGCCCGCAACGAGACCCTGATGGGTCTGTCGGGCCTGGGTGATCTGGTGCTCACCTGTACCGACAATCAGTCCCGCAACCGTCGCCTCGGTCTGGCCCTGGGCCAGGGGCAGGGGATGGACGAGGCGGTGGCCGCCATCGGTCAGGCGGTGGAGGGAGTACGCACGGCCCGGGTGGCGGTGGCCAAGGCGGCGGCCCTGGAGGTGGATATGCCCATCTGCCGGCAGGTGTACCGTGTCCTCTATGAGGGGCTGGCGCCGACGGCGGCGGTGGAAGCGTTGCTGAGCCGGGACCCCAAGCCGGAGTTCTGAGCTGTTCAGTCCACGGCGGCACCGGGGTAGCCCAGCTGCCGCCAGGCCTCCATCACCACCACGGCCACCGAGTTGGATAGGTTGAGGCTGCGGCTTCCCGGCACCATGGGGATGCGCAGGCGTTGCTCCCCGGGCAGGTGCTCCAGCACCGCATCCGGCAGGCCCCGGGTTTCGGGGCCGAACAGGAAGGCATCCCCCGGTTGGAACGCCACCTCGCTGTAAATCCGGCTACCCCGGGTGGACAGGGCGAACATCCGTCGCGGCTGTACGGCTTCCGAGAAGGCCCTCAGGCTGTCATACTCCGTCACCGGAGCCAGATCCCGATAATCCAGCCCTGCGCGCCGCAGGCGCGCGTCATCCAGCGTGAACCCCAGCGGGTGGATCAGGTGCAGCCGGCAGCCGCTATTGGCCGCCAGGCGCATGACGTTGCCCGTGTTGGGCGGTATCTCCGGTTGATACAGGACGATGTGAAACATGCCAGTCGACACTTCCCCTAAACAGGCCCTTGCGATCGATTTCTGCGGGCTTTCCATGGCCTCCCCCCTAGTGCTGCTCTCGGGCTGCGTGGGGTTCGGCGAGGAGTATACCCGTGTGGCGGGTTTCTCCAATCGCCATGTGGGCGCCATCTGCCTCAAGGGCACCACGGGTCAGGCCCGTCCGGGCAACGCCCCTCATCGGGTTTACGAGACCCCTGGCGGCATGCTCAACGCCATCGGCCTGCAGAATCCCGGGGTGAACTTCGTGGTGGACGAGATCCTGCCCGGTCTGGACTATGACGAGACCCGCTTCATCGCCAATGTCTCCGGTTCCACCATCGAGGAATACATCGAGGTCACCCGCCGTTTTGACGATTCCCCGGTGGATGCCATCGAGATCAACATCTCCTGCCCCAACGTGAAGGAAGGCGGGGTGGCCTTCGGCAATGATCCGGATATGTCCGCCCGGGTGGTGGAGGCCTGCCGCAAGGCCACCGGCAAGCCGCTGATCACCAAGCTGTCCCCCAACCAGACGGACATCGCCGCCAACGCCCGCCGCTGCATCGAGGCCGGTACCGATGCCTTCTCCGCCATCAACACCCTGATGGGCATGGCCATCGATGCCGAGCGTCGCCGTACCGTGATCGGCAACAATCAGGGCGGCCTGTCCGGCCCGGCCATCAAGCCAGTGGCCCTGCTGCGGGTGCATCAGGTCTATCAGGTGGCCAGGCCCCACGGGGTGCCCATCATCGGTCAGGGCGGGGTGGCCAGTGCCACGGATGCCATCGAGTTCCTGCTGGCGGGTGCCACCGCGGTCGGGGTGGGAACGGGGCTGTTCTATGATCCGCTGCTGTGCCAGAAGATCAACCAGGGCATTCAGGATTACCTGAAACGCCATGGACTTGGCCATGTGTCGGAGCTGACCGGGGCCCTGCAGCTGAACTGAGGGGCTTCAGGCCCCCAGGTCCTCACCCTCGTCCATGTTCAGTTCATTGATCTTGCGGGTGAGGGTGTTGCGCCCCCAGCCCAGCAGTTTGGCGGCATCCTGCCGCCGTCCGCCGGTCTTTTTCAGGGCTGCCCGGATCATGATTCGTTCGAAGGCGGGCGTGGCCCGGTCCAGCAGGGAGGCATTGCCCCGGGCCAGCTCCTGTTCCGCCCATTGGGCCAGCTCTTCTTCCCAGCCGCCACCGTGGGCGTTGCCTGAGCGCTCGTGCAGTTCCGACGGTAGATCGTTGACGTGGATTTCCCGTCCCGAGGCCATGACCGTGAGCCAGCGGCACAGGTTTTCCAGTTGGCGCACGTTGCCGGGCCAGTCCAGGGCGGTCAGGTAGTCCAGCACCTCGGGCAGCGGCACCTTGCGTTCCACGTTCAGCTCGGCCGCCGCAGTGCCCAGAAAGTGATTCAGTAGCAGGGGGATGTCCTGGCGCCGTTCCCGCAGGGCCGGGACGTGAATGCGGATCACGTTCAGCCGATGGAACAGGTCTTCCCGGAACAGGCCCTCCTGGACCCGGCTTTCCAGGTTCTGGTGAGTGGCGGCGATGATGCGCACATCCACCTTCACCGGCATGTGCCCGCCGACCCGGTAGAACTCGCCGTCCGCCAATACCCGCAGCAACCGGGTCTGCAGTTCCGCCGGCATGTCGCCGATCTCGTCCAGGAACAGGGTGCCGCCGTCCGCCTGCTCGAAGCGTCCGCGCCGGGCACTCTGGGCGCCGGTGAAGGCGCCCTTCTCGTGACCGAACAGTTCCGATTCCAGCAGATCCTTGGGGATGGCGGCGGTGTTCAGGGCAATGAAGGGCATGTGCGCCCGGGGGCTGTGGCGGTGCAGGGCATGGGCCACCAGTTCCTTGCCGGTGCCGGATTCGCCGTTGATGAGGACGGTGATGTTGGAGCGCGACAACCGGCCGATGGCGCGGAACACCTCCTGCATGGCCGGTGCCTCGCCGATGATCTCCGGGGTCTTGCTGTTGCCGGAGGGTTCCTCCCGGCCCCGCTCCCGCCGGGCCTGGCAGGCCCGCTTCACCAGCGAGACCGCGTCGTCCACGTCGAAGGGCTTGGGCAGGTATTCGAAGGCGCCCCCCTGGTACGCGGAGACCGCGCTTTCCAGGTCCGAGTGGGCGGTCATGATGATCACCGGCAGCTCGGGGTGTTCCCGTTGCAGCCGGCTGAGCAGTTCCAGGCCGTCCATGCCCGGCATGCGGATGTCCGTCACCAGGGCATCCGGCACGTCATGCTCGAAGCATTCCAGGGCCTCGGCGGCGCAGGTGAAGGAGGTGACCTCGATACCGGCCTTGTTCATGGCCCGTTCCAGCACCCAGCGGATGGATCGGTCGTCATCAATGACCCAGATATGTTCACGTCTAGTCATCTATAAGCTCCACGGGGATCAGCAGCGAGAACACCGTCTGCCCCGGACGGGAAGTACACTCGATCAGGCCGCCCATCTGATTGATCAGGGACTGGGCGATAGAGAGCCCCAGCCCCGTGCCGCCGGCGCGACCCGAGACCATGGGAAAGAAGATGCGCTCGCGGATGTCGTCACCGATGCCCGGCCCGTCGTCGATCACCTGGATCAGGGCCACCAGCTTGTGGCGGATCTGACCGATGGTGTACTGGCGTCGTACCCGGGTCCGCAGGCGGATTTCCCCGCTGTCGCCGAGGGCCTGAACCGCGTTGCGCACGATGTTGAGCACCGACTGGATCAGCATGTCCTGATCGGCGTTGACGTCGGGGATGCTGGGGTCGTAATCGGTGCGGATGCGAATCTCTTCCGGCGCCTCCACGCTGACCAGGCTGCGGACATGCTCCAGGACCCGGTGGATGTTCAGGGGGCGGCAGTGGGGCAGGCTGTTGGGCCCCAGCATCCGGTTGACCAGGTTCTGCAGGCGGTCCGCTTCGCCGATGATGATCCGGGTGTACTCCCGCAGATCCGGGTCCGGCAGTTCCCGTTCCAGGAGTTGGGCCGCGCCGCGCAGCCCCCCGAGGGGATTCTTGATCTCGTGGGCGAGGCCGCGGACCAGGGCCCGGGTGGCGGACTGCTGATTGAGCAGCTGCTCTTCCCGGGTGATGCGCAGTTGCCGGTCAACCTGGATCAGTTCCACCAGCAGTTGTCTGGCGTGTCCCGGTTCGGAAATGGGGGAGGCGGTCAGGTCCACCGTGACCTCCCGGGCGAAATGAAGGGCCAGCAGCCGCTCCCGCTCCGTGAACGGATGCCCGGTGTCGAGGGATTGCCGCAGGCTGGCGATGAAGGTCTCGTCCTCCCGGAACAGGCCCTGAATCGGCAGGCCATGGATCCGGTTCAGGCTCATCTCCATCAGCATTTCCGCCGCCGGATTCATGTAGACCAGGCGCAACTGGTCGTCCGCTACCAGCACGGCGGTGGTCAGGGTCTCCAGCAGTTGTCGATGCAGGTTGTGATCAGGCGGCATACGGGTTCTCTTTAGCAAGAAACGAACCAGAATCATGCCGCGCACGGGAATCGTGCAATCATCCCGCAAAGTGGTCACGGGACGACGCTTTCGGGGTCTCGCCGGAGCGGTGGCGCGGCCTGTTCCGGCGCCTCTGGAGCATAGCATGCACCATGATGGTGCGGGGCGGTTCCGCGCCGGTGACGCGGCGGGTCAGGGCCGCGGTCGGGATTGCTGCTGCACGGTGGTGCGCAGGAGGTGGAAGGTGGTGGTGTCCGAGCGGATCAGGGTGTTGCCATCGTCATCCACGACCTCCGCCTGGATCGTGTGAGTTCCGGGCGTGACTTCGTCCAGGATGGCTTGGGCGGCCTGGGTGGTCACGGCGGTATCGCCGTTGAGGCGGATCCGGAAGCGGTGCCCCAGATCCGTTTTGAGGGCTGGACTCAGGTTCAGGGCGACGTCGACCTGCCCCAGGTTGGTGCGTACCACCCCGTCCCGTTCCGGGCGGTTGATGGCCAGTTGCTGATAGGCATCTCCTGGTTCCTCCGTTGCGGAAGGGGGTGGCTGTTGCAGGATGTCCCGAGCCTCGGGCAGGCCGGGCAGGGTGGCGGGCCGGTCCACCCGGATCGGCCGTGCATCGACTCCGTCCGGTGGCGTGTCACCGAAGGCAGGGCGCCCCTGCTCGTCGGTCCATTGGTAGATCTGGGCCTGGGCGGGCACGGTGAGCAGCAGCATCAGCATCAGCAGCAGGGGCATGGCGATGTCCTTGGTATCCTCTGTTCCGTGGCGGGGTCCGGAAAAAAAGAACCCCCGGCAAGCCGGGGGTTCGGTGCTTCCAGTGTTCAACCCGTCTTGTGCTTACAGACTGTAGTACAGATCGAACTCCACCGGGTGGGTGGTCATGCGCAGGCGGGTCACTTCTTCCATCTTCAGATCAATGTAGGCATCAATCATGTCGTCGGTGAATACGCCGCCGGCGGTGAGGAAGGCGCGATCCTTGTCCAGGGCTTCCAGGGCCTGATCCAGGGCGTGGCAGACCTGCGGGATCTGCTTTTCCTCTTCGGGGGGCAGGTCGTACAGGTTCTTGTCCATCGCCTCGCCGGGGTGGATCTTGTTCTGGATACCGTCCAGGCCGGCCATCAGCATGGCGGAGAAGGCCAGGTAGGGGTTGGCGGTGGAGTCGGGGAAGCGCACCTCGATACGTCGGGCCTTGGGGCTGGAGACCCACGGAATCCGGATGGAGGCGGAGCGGTTGCGGGCAGAGTAGGCCAGCATCACCGGGGCTTCAAAGCCGGGCACCAGGCGCTTGTAGCTGTTGGTGGAGGCGTTGGTAAAGGCGTTCAGGGCGCGGGCATGCTTGATGATGCCGCCGATGTAATACAGTGCCATTTCGGACAGGCCGCCGTACTTGTCGCCGGCAAACAGGTTCTGTCCGTCCTTGGCCAGGGACTGGTGCACGTGCATGCCGCTGCCGTTGTCGCCCACCAGGGGCTTGGGCATGAAGGTGGCGGTCTTGCCATAGTTGTGGGCTACGTTCTGCACCACGTACTTGAGGACCAGGACTTCGTCCGCCTTGCGGGTCAGGGTGCCGGGGCCGACGCCGATCTCGCACTGGCCGGCGGTGGCCACTTCGTGGTGGTGTACTTCGGTCTTGAGGCCCATTTCCTCCAGCACCAGGCACATGGCGGAGCGCAGGTCCTGCAGGCTGTCCACCGGGGGGACCGGGAAGTAGCCGCCCTTCACGGAGGGACGGTGGCCGATGTTGCCGTCCTCGAACACTTTTTCGGAGTTCCAGGAGGCCTCGTCGGAGTCGATCTTGAAGAAGGCGCCCTGGATGGAGTTGCCCCACTTGATGTCGTCAAAGACGAAGAATTCGTTTTCCGGACCCCACAGGCAGGTGTCGGCGATGCCGGTGCTGGCCAGATAGACCTCAGCGCGCTTGGCCAGGGAGCGGGGGCAGCGGTCATAACCCTGCATGGTGGCCGGTTCCACCACGTCGCAGCGCAGGTTCAGGGTGGGCTCGTCAAAGAAGGGGTCCATGACGGCGGTGTCCACATCGGGCATGAGGATCATGTCGGATTCGTTGATGCCCTTCCAGCCGGCGATGGAGGAGCCGTCGAACATCTTGCCGCCTTCCAGCACGTCCTCGTCGACGGTGTGGGCGGGCACGGTCACGTGCTGTTCCTTGCCGCGGCTGTCCACAAAGCGGAAATCGACGAACTTGGCGCCGTTTTCCTTGATCATATTCAGAACGTCTGCTGCTGACATGCGTACTCCTCCAGGGCTTGAATGAGAGAGGCCTGTTGAAACGGATCCCCGCCGGGGCGGGTGTTCAATTCGGTCGAACCATGGAAAGCATGAAGCGTGCCATGGCGTTGAATGGGGTTGCGGAGGCCATTTGGGGCGGATTTCGGGGGCTGCTTGATGATTGCATGCACAATCTTAGTGCGTTTTTGAGTATTTTGCGCTGTTTTGGGGCGCGAAATCCGTTTTAATGACGGGTGGGCGCCCATCGGCGGTGCCTGTCAGTACCGGAACAGCACCTGTACCTGACCCACATCCGCCGCCCGCAGGCTTGATGCCACCAACTGCCGGGCGGCGGCTTCGGCCTCGGCCAGGCTGTCGAAGGCCCGCAGGGGCAACTGAAGTTCCAGGTGTACCTGTCCTTGCAGATAATGGATCACCACCGGGTCCGCATGCCGGGCTGCAGGCACGTCGTGCCACTGGGCCTGCAGACGCTTGAGGATTTCGGTGCGGTTGGGCAGATGGCTGCTGGGGGCGCCCTGTTGATCATCCTCCGGATCAATATGGACCAGAATGTCCCCCAGCTCGTCCTGAACCCCGTGCATGGCCACGCAGACCGCATCGGCGATGTGATGGCCTTCGGAGACGCTGATGCGGGGCGCGACCTGAACATGGACATCCGCCAGCAGGGTGCCCGCCATACGCCGGGTGCGCAGGTCGTGAACCCCCTGGATGCCGTCCAGCCGGCGCACCGCCTCCAGCATGCGTTCCTGCTCCTGGGTTTCCACCCCGGTGTCGATGAGTTCCCGGGCGCTGTTCCAGATCAGTTTGACGCCCATGTGGCCGATCAGCAGCGCCACCAGGATGGCCGCCACGGCGTCCATGAAGGGCAGGCCGGCCAGGGTGGCGCCCACGCCCGCCAGCACCACCACCGACGAGACCACATCGGAGCGGTGATGCCAGGCATTGGCTTCCAGCATGCGCGAGCGAACCCTTTTGGCCACCCGCATGGTGTAGTGATACAGGGTTTCCTTGCTGATGATGGCGACCGCCGCCAGGATCAGGGCCAGGGGGGTGGGGCTCAGGAGTTCTTCCGGGTTCAGCAGGCGTCGTGCGGCATCGGTCATGATGCCCACGGCCACGCCGGCGAGTACCAGACCCACGACCACGGTGGCCAGGGTTTCGATGCGGCCGTGACCGTAGGGATGGTTGGCGTCGGCCGCTTCGTTGGCCTTGCGGGCGGCAAACAGCACCACGAAGTCGCTGGCCAGGTCGGAGAGGGTATGCACTCCGTCGGCGATCAGGGCCTGGGAATGGCTGATCCAGCCGCCGATGATCTGTGCCGTCGCCAGGGTCAGGTTGGTCACGGCACCGACGAGGGTGACACGACGCATGGCCTGATAACGCTGTTCGCTGGGGAGCCCGGCTGACATGAGGGCCTCGTTGATCCTGGCCCGGGTGGGCGCGGCTTGGGGAAGCGGGATTGTAAACCCTGGTGACACGGTCGCCCAGCCCCGCCACCCGTCGGAGGTTTCCCGGTCACGCACGGGACTGGGCGCTCGCCACCGGCCGCCGTTATACTGTCAGGCTTTGCACGACCCATGCTCGGGGTCGCGCCATCCACGAATCACTCGGGTCGATCCTCATGTCTTCTCACGACGTCTCTACCTTCCAGGGCCTCATCCTGGCCCTGCAGGACTACTGGGCGGGCCACGGTTGCGTGCTGCTCCAGCCCTACGACATGGAAATGGGAGCGGGTACCTTCCATTCCGCCACCTTCCTGCGGGCCATCGGCCCGGAACCCTGGCGCACCGCCTATGTACAGCCCTCCCGCCGTCCCACCGACGGCCGCTACGGGGAAAACCCCAACCGGCTGCAGCACTATTACCAGTTTCAGGTGCTGCTCAAGCCTTCGCCGCCGGACATCCAGCAACTCTACCTGGGTTCCCTGCAGGCCCTGGGCATCGACCCCCTGATCCATGACATCCGCTTTGTGGAAGACAACTGGGAATCCCCCACCCTGGGCGCCTGGGGCCTGGGCTGGGAGGTCTGGCTCAACGGCATGGAGGTGACCCAGTTCACCTATTTCCAGCAGGTGGGCGGCCTGGACTGCCGGCCGGTGAGCGGTGAGATCACCTACGGTCTGGAGCGCATCGCCATGTACCTGCAGGGGGTGGAGAGTGTCTACGACCTGGTCTGGACCCGGGGTCCCCAGGGTGTGGTCACCTACGGTGACGTCTACCACCAGAACGAGGTGGAACAGTCCACCTACAATTTCGAACATGCCGATGTGGCTTCCCTGTTCGGCTGGTTCGAGACTTGCGAGCAACAGAGCAAGCACCTCATCGCCCAGGGCCTGCCCTTGCCGGCCTACGAGCAGATGCTCAAGGCTTCCCATACCTTCAACCTGCTGGATGCCCGGCGCGCCATCTCCGTCACCGAGCGGCAGCGCTACATCCTGCGGGTGCGTGAACTGGCCCGCGCCGTCGCCGAGGCCTACTACGCCGCCCGTGAACAGCTGGGTTTCCCCATGCTCCCCGACGCGGCCAAGGCCGAACGCACCTGACCTGGGACTGGATCAACATCATGAGCGAAACACAGGATCTTCTGATCGAGATCGGCACCGAAGAGCTGCCGCCCAAGGCCCTCAAGGGACTGCGGGATGCCTTTGCGGACGGGGTCATCAAGGGGCTGGCGGATGCCGGCCTTGACCCCGTTGACCATGTGGCCTATGCCGCGCCCCGCCGCCTGGCGGTGTGGGTCAGGGGCCTGCCGCCGCGCCAGGCGGATCAGGCCATGGAGCGCCGGGGGCCGGCCCTGGCCGCCGCCTTCGATGCCCAGGGTAACCCCACCCGCGCCGCCCAGGGGTTTGCCGCCTCCTGCGGCGTGGCGGTGACCGACCTGGCGCGTCTGGAAACGGACAAGGGCGCCTGGCTGGTGCACCGTCACCTGGAGCCGGGGCGTGACACCGCCGCCCTGGTGCCCGCCATCGTCGAGGCCGCTTTGGCGGCCCTGCCCATTCCCAAGCGCATGCGCTGGGGCGATGGTGACGCGGAATTCGTGCGTCCGGTGCACTGGGTGGTGATGTTGCTGGGTTCCGAGGTCATCCAGGCCCCCATCCTGGGCATCCCGGCGGGTCGCGAGACCCGGGGGCATCGCTTCCATCACCCCGCGACCCTGCCCCTGTCCGCGCCGTCCGAATATGCCCCGCTGCTGGAGACCCAGGGCTGGGTGAAGGTGGACTTCGAGGCCCGTCGCGCCGCCATTCGCGGCCAGGTGGAGGCCGCCGCCGCCGAGCTGGGCGGTCGGGCGGTGATCGAGTCGGATCTGCTGGACGAGGTGACCGCCCTGGTGGAATGGCCGGTGGCGGTGGTGGGCCACTTCGAGGCCCGCTTCCTGGAAGTGCCCCAGGAGGCGCTGATCTCCACCATGCAGGACAACCAGAAATACTTCCCGGTGGTGGACGGGGAAGGGCGCCTGATGCCCCACTTCATCACCATCAGCAACGTGGACTCCCGGGCGCCGGAGCGGGTGCGGGAGGGCAACGAACGGGTGATCCGGCCCCGCTTCTCCGACGCGGAATTCTTCTGGAACCAGGATCGCCGCCGTCCCCTGGAGAGCCATCTGGAGGCCCTGAAGACGGTGGTATTCCAGCACAAGCTGGGCAGCCTGCACGACAAGACCCTGCGGGTGGTACGTCTGGCGGGGTTGCTGGCCCGGGACATGGGGGCCGATCCCGATCAGGCCCGCCGGGCCGCCCTGCTGAGCAAGTGCGACCTGCAGACCCAGATGGTGTTCGAGTTCACCGAGCTGCAGGGCACCATGGGGCGCTACTACGCCGCCCATGACGGCGAGCCGGAGGCGGTGGCCGCGGCCCTGGAACAACAGTACCTGCCCCGCCACGCGGGGGATGCCCTGCCGGCCGGCCCGGTGGGTCGGGTGCTGGCCCTGGCGGACCGTCTGGATACCCTGGTGGGGATCTTCGCCATCGGCCAGAAGCCCACCGGCGCCAAGGACCCCTTCGGTCTGCGCCGGGCCGCCCTGGGGGTGCTGCGCATCCTGGTGGAACTGGAGCTGCCCCTGGATCTGGAAACCCTGCTGCAACAGACCGCGGAAGGCTACGAGGGCCGGGTGCCGGCCGTCCCTGCCGTGCCCCAGGTGCTGGAGTACGTGATGGAGCGTCTGCGGGCCTATTACCTGGACCGGGGTATCCGCCCCGAGGTGTTCGAGGCGGTGCTGGCGGTGCGGCCCACCCGTCCTCTGGATTTCGACCATCGGGTGCGGGCAGTGGAGCATTTCCTGGGACTGCCGGAAGCCGAGGCCCTGGCGGCGGCTCACAAGCGCATTCACAACATCCTGCGCAAGGTGGAGGGCGGCCTGCCCGACCGGGTGGAAACCCGCCTGCTGGCGGAGTCGGCGGAGCAGGATCTGCATCGCCACCTGGAAGGATTGCGGGAGGTGGTGGCCGCTCATCTGGACGCGGGCGAGTATACCGATGGCCTGACCCGGCTGGCGGCCCTGCGCGGCCCCGTGGACGCCTTCTTCGATCAGGTGATGGTGATGGCCGAGGATCCGGCCCTGCGGGATAACCGGCTGGCGCTGCTCAATCGCCTGGCGGGGCTGTTCCTGCGGGTGGCGGACCTGTCCCGGCTGCCGTGAGGCTCGTCATCCTGGACCGGGACGGGGTCATCAACCGGGACTCCCCCGACTACATCAAGTCACCGGCGGAATGGGTGCCGTTGCCCGGAAGCCTGGAGGCCATCGCCCGCCTGAACCGGGCCGGCTGGTGCGTGGCGGTGGCCACCAACCAGTCGGGCCTGGCCCGAGGCCTGTTCGATCTGCCCACCCTGCGAGCCATCCATCGGCGCATGGAAGAGGCCCTGGTGCCCCTGGGGGGGCGCATCGACGGGATCTTTTACTGTCCCCACGGTCCGGACGAGGGCTGCGACTGCCGCAAGCCCCTGCCGGGTCTGTTCGAGCGGATCGGCCGGGCATTCAGCGTGCCCCTGGCCGGGGTTCCTGCCGTGGGCGATTCTCCGCGCGATCTCCAGGCCGCCGCCGCCGCCGGTTGTACCCCGATCCTGGTGCGGACCGGCAACGGTCTCAAGGCCCTCGCCGAAGGGCAGGTACCGGCGGGCACGCTGGTCTTTGCGGATCTGGCCGAGGTGGTGGAACATCTGCTGACTGAAACGGATCAAGCCCATGACTGAATACCCTCCGGCCACGCCATGGCTTTACCTGCGCGCGGGCCTGTTCTGGACCGGTTTGGCCCTGTCCACGGTCCTGTTTGCCCTCTTCAGCCCCCTGCTGCTGCCGCTGAAATGGCATGGCCGTTTCCGGGTGCTGTCCCAGTGGACCCGCTTCAACCTGTGGTGGCTGACGCTGACCTGCGGGTTGCGCTATACCGTGACCGGCACCGAGCATCTGGGCGGTGAGGCCAGGGTACTGATGTGCAAGCACCAGTCGGCCTGGGAGACCCTGGCCCTGCAGCAGTTCATTCCGCCCCAGGCGTGGGTGCTCAAGCGGGAACTGATGCGCATCCCCTTTTTCGGCTGGGCTCTGGGCATGCTGGAACCCATCGCCCTGGACCGGGCCGCCGGTCGCAAGGCCATGGATCAGCTGGTGGCCCAGGGGCTGGATCGGCTCGACCGGGGGTTGTGGGTGGTCCTGTTTCCCGAGGGAACCCGGACGCCGCCCGGCCATCAGGGCCGTTACAAGGTGGGCGGGGCGGTGCTGGCGGCACGCAGCGGTCGTCCGGTGATCCCGGTGGCCCACAATGCGGGTCTGTTCTGGCCCCGCAACAGCTTCATCAAGTATCCGGGGACCATCCAGGTGGAGATCGGACCGCCCATCCCCACCGAGGGCAGAAAGCCCGAGGCCATCATGAAGGATGTCCAGACCTGGATCGAATCCCGCACTGCGGTGCTGTGCGGACTGTCCGGGTCGGATGCGAATCACTCCCATGAATGAAACCCCACCCGGTTGGGATCTGAGCACCCGATCCGGCCGTCGCCGGGCCTACCTGCATGCCTTGTGGCGAGATGACGGCTGGGTGAGGGAATATGGCCTGTCCAATTTTCACCGGATTTCCGACCGGGCCTGGCGCTCGGGTCAGCCCTCGCCGCGTCATCTGTACCGGCGCATTCCCCGTCACGGCATTCGTACCGTGGTGAACCTGCGGGGGGAAGAACCGGATAATCCCATGCTGGCCCTGGAGGCGGATGCTTGTGCACGTCTGGGCGTGGCGTTGCACTCTCTGAAACTCTACTCCCGGGATCTGCCCAGCCCGGAGGCGATTCACGAGGCCCATGATCTACTGCATCGCATCGCCTATCCGGTCTGGTTTCATTGCAAGTCCGGGGCGGACCGGGCCGGGCTGATGGGGACCCTGTATCTGCATTGGGTGGAGGGGGTGCCCCTGACGCAGACGCGACAACTGCGCCTGTGGCCCTATTTCCATTACCGCTGGGCCAAGACCGGTCTGCTGGATCACTTCTTCGAGGCCTATCTGCTGGATACGGCGGGCTCCTCCATGTCCCTGCTGGAATGGGTGGATACCCGCTATGACCGCAGGGCCCTGAAAAAGGCCTTCCGGCCCCGACGGGTCGTGGACACGCTGGTGGATCGGATCCTGCGCCGGGAGTAGGGAGCCCGGGGTCAGCGCCCCAGTACCAGCGATTCCAGCGGCCTCGGTTCGCCGATGAAATGGCCTTGCACATGGTCTACGCCGATGTCCCGCAGGATCTTCAGGATGGCTTCAGACTCCACGTATTCGGCGATGGTCTGCTTGCCCATGAGGTGGGCGATGTCGTTGATGGAACTCACCAGGGCCCGGTCGGTGGCATCCTGGACCACGTCCCGCACGAAGATGCCGTCGATCTTCAGGTACTGCACCGGCAGGGTGCGCAGATAACCGAAGGAGGACATGCCGCTACCGAAGTCATCCAGTGAAAAACGGCAGCCCAGTCGACTCAGACGCAGGAACAGATCATTGGCGTTATCCAGGTTGGCGATGGCCACGGTTTCCGTCACCTCGAAACAGAGCTTCTCGGGAGGGATATTGGTGTGCTCCAGTGCCTCGAGCACAAAATCCAGGAAGGCAGCGTCTCCCACCGAATGCCCCGACAGGTTGATGGCGCAGGCATCCAGCAGGTCCAGCAACGGGCGCTGATCCGCCAGCCAGGCCAGACACTGCCGGATGACATACCGGTCAATGGCGGTGGCCAGATTGTAGCGTTCCGCCGCCGGCAGGAAGTTTCCGGGGCTGATCAGTCTGTCCTGGTCTTCCCGCAGGCGCATCAGTACCTCGAAGTGGGTGCCATGGTCCTTCTGTGTTGATAGTGCCTGGATGGGCTGGGCAAACAGGATCAGTCTGGAGTCCTTGATGGCGGACTGGATCCGGTTGACCCATTGCATGTCTCCCTGAAGTCTGAGCAGTCCGGTATCGTTCTGCCTGAAAATACTGACCCGGTTGCGTCCCTTGTCCTTGGCGGCATTGCAGGCGATATCCGCCGCCGCCATGAGAGCGATACCGCTGGTGCTGCCGGATGTGACGGGTACCACGCCGAGGCTGGCGCTCAGGCTGAAGGTGCGGTTTTCCCATTGAAACGAGAAACCCTGCAGGGCTTCACGCAGGCTTTCCGCACGGGCCATCGCCTGTTCAATGGGGAGCGCCTGCAGCAGCAGGGCGAATTCGTCTCCACCCAGTCGGGCCAGTGAATCACCCAGGCGCATGTGCTCACCGAGCAGATTGCCGATCCGGCGCAGAAGGTCATCGCCGGCCTCATGGCCGCTGGTGTCATTGATGATCCGGAACTGATCCAGATCCAGATAGATCAGGGCATGCTGGTGACCATGTTTTCTGGCATCGTGGATCGCCCGCTCCAGCCGGAACATCAGTTCACGGCGGTTGAGCAGACCGGTGAGGGGGTCATGGCTGGCCTGGTAGTTCAGCTGGGTGACCAGGGAGCGGAATTCGGTGGCATCGCTGAATCCGATCACTGCCCCGCCGATGCCTGCGCCCTGTCGTAGCGGAGTGATGGATAGATGGACCGGCTGGGGATGGCGATCCTTGCGCCACAGCACGGTTTCCAGTCGTTCGAGGGGCTGTCCGCCACGCAGCACCTGCCGGATTGGCGATTCTTCCCAGGAGATGGGCGTGCCGTCCTGGGCGGCCTTCATCAGTTGGGCATGGGCGGACTGGCCCAGCAGGGCGGGACGGGTAAAGCCCAGCAGACCCAGGGCTGCCTGATTCACGTAAGTGATTTGTCCCCGTTCGTCCACGGCAAACAGCGGCGAGGGGGCGTTGTCCAGCAGCTGGTTCAGTCGTTGTGCCAGGTGTGTCGGATCGGGGCGTTTTGCCGCTGGAGGAGGCGGTGCTTCTTGCATCATGTCCCTTGCCTTGAAAAGTGGCGGCCGGCCTCACGTGTATTGTGGTCGGTGGGGCGAGGGTCCGCTACCGCCGAATATACTGCAAAAACCCGCACCAGGCGTCACGTCCTTTGTGATCGGTGGGCGGCAAGGGTGCGGATCACCTGCCCGGCCAGCATCAGCCCGAACAGCCCGGGCATGTAGGAGATGGTGCCGTTGACTGCCCGGGCGCGACCGCTGACAGGCCCTTCGATGGGGCGATGTTCGGTACCCTTGATGGCGGTTTCGCTGGAATGCACCACGGGATAATCCAGGTGCGCTCCCAGGCGGCGAAGTCGTTTGCGCATTTCCCGGGCCAGGGGACACTTGTCGGTCCCGGCCAGCGGTCCGATGCGTACCGCCGTCGGATCCAGGCGTCCACCCGCCCCCATGCTGGAGATGACGGGTATTTCCCGTTGCTGGCAGCGATGCACCAGGGCGGCCTTGCAGGCGATGGAGTCGATGCAGTCCAGTACGTAGTCCACGTCCGTCGGCAACAGTGCATCCACATTGTCCGGCGTCAGGAAATCACTCAGCACCGTGACCTTGAGGGCGGGATTGATATCCCGGATCCGGTCCGCCATCACCTCTGCCTTGGATCGGTTCAGGGTGGAATGCAGGGCCACCAGCTGGCGATTCATGTTGGAGGGACCGACCCGGTCGTGATCCAGCAGGGTGAGGCGTCCGATACCGGCGCGGGCGATGGCCTCGGCGGCACTGCCGCCCACGCCGCCCAGGCCGGCAATGAAGACGTGGCACCGAGCCAGTCGGTCCAGCCCGGCCGGGCCGATCAGCAACTCGGTGCGTTCGTGGAGGGGGTTGGGGTGGCTCAAGGTATTGTCCGGGGCTGATGATTCAGGTGCGGATCATCGGGGATGCCGTTTGGTCTGTCCAGGCGGAATAGCCGGATGGCGTTGCCCCGGGTGATCCGCGCGATCTCACGCGGGGATTCATCCCTCAGTTCGGCCAGGGTGCGGACCACTTCCGGCAGCCAGGCAGGCTCGTTGCGTTGTCCCCGGTGGGCCAGCCCCGGCTGGTCGGGGGCGTCGCTTTCCACCAGCAAGGCACGGGCCGGCAGCCAGGCCGCCAATGCGCGCAGGCGCTGTGCCCGGGGGTAGGTGAGGGGGCCGCCGAGGCCGAGAAAAAAATCCAGTTCCAGCAGTTTTTCCGCCTGTTGCCGGCTGCCGGAAAAGCTGTGTACGACACCCCTGAGTCCCGGACGTTGCCGAAGGGCCTGGGTGACCTGATCCACCGCCCGCCGGGCGTGGATGATGACGGGCAGGTCATGGGTCAGCGCCAGATCCAGTTGCGCCCTGAAACAGGCCTGCTGGGCTTTTTCATCCAGTCCCTGGACGAAGAAATCCAGGCCGCACTCCCCGACCGCCACGGCCGGTTCGCGCCGCAGCCAGTCATCCAGGATCTGGATGTCGGACGGTCGGTGGGCTTGCAGATAGACCGGGTGCAAGCCGTAGGCGGGGTGAAGTCCGGGCAGGGAGGTCGCCACTTCCCTGAGTCGTGTCCAGCCGGCCCGCGTGATGGCCGGGATGATCATGGCCTCCACGCCCGCCTCCCGGGCGCGGCGCCGGCAGTCTTCCCGATCCGCGTCAAAGGCCGGGACGTCGAAATGGCAGTGGCTGTCGATGAGCATGATTTCACTCCGTGCGTGCGGGCCGGGTAAAGGCGCATTTCCGATGGTGTTGAAAAATCCTGTCCACGGCGTCACCTTATGGTGCTGGAAAGGTTCTGGAAAAGCACCTTGCGTGACCCTGCGAAGGTTCCTTGTCGTGATTCCACGAAGGCTTCTTTGTCGTCACTCCCGCGAAGGCGGGAGTCCAGGGTTTCCAGCCTGTGACTGGATTCCCGCTTGCGCGGGGGTGACTTGTCCAGAAAACCTCTGGAGGGTTGTTCGGTTGCCGTCGATCAATACGCCCGGATGGGCATGTCGTCGGCGGCCGGATCATCCCGCGACTATTCTCCGGATAATTTAAGGGTGGAACCATGGCAGGATGGCTCAGTGGTGAGGTGGTGGAACTCAAGCGCTGGACGCAGCGACTTTATTCCCTGCGCGTGGAGGCCCCCGTGGATCCCTTCAGGGCTGGTCAGTTCAACCGGCTCTCGGTGATGGTGGACGGCGAGCGGGTGGCGCGCCCCTATTCCTACGTGAATGCTCCGGACGAGCGCCCGCTGGATTTTTACTTCATCACCGTTCCGGAGGGTCCCCTCACCCATCACCTGGTCACCCTGTCTCCCGGAGACACCGTGGACGTGATGGCCAAGGCGAACGGCTTTTACACCCTGGAAGAGGTGCCCGACGGTGAGGTGCTGTGGATGTTCGCCACCGGGACCGCGCTGGGTCCCCACCTGTCCATCCTCAAGACCGAGGCGCCCTGGCGGCGTTTTCAGCGCATCGTGCTGGTACACGCGGTCAGGACCCGGGAGGAACTGACCTATCAGGACACCATCGACGCGTTTCGTGATCATGGAGCACGGTTCCAGTTCGTGCCCTTCGTCAGTCGCGAGGAAAGTCCGGGGGCCTTGCCTGGGCGCATCCCCGCCGCCATCGAGTCGGGCCTGCTGGAGCGGCATACGGGGCTGCCGCTGACCCCGGATGCCGCTCAAGTGATGATCTGCGGCAACCCGGACATGGTTCGGGATACCAGCGAGGTCCTCAAGGGACGGGGCATGACCAGGAACCGGCGTCGTGAACCCGGTCACATCACCACGGAAAACTACTGGTAGACGTTGGGCGCGGTGACCTTGGAATATCCCGGGTCATGCCCGAAACCACCCGTCACTCCCGCGCAAGCGGGAATCCAGTCATCGGGGCTTACCTTTTCAGCGCCGCGTTTTCTTGCCCTCCGGCGTGCGCCTGCCCCTGTTCCCGGCAATGGGCGCATAGTCCCCGCCCTTCCATGATCTGATGCTCCAACTGGAAGCCCTGACCGCGTGCCTGGTCTTCCAGCACCCGGTTGATGACCGGGTTTTCCGTCTCCGTGACCACGCCGCAGCGCCGGCAGATCAGCAGCAGGCAGCGATGTTCATGCTCGGGCCTTGCGCAGCCCACATAGCCGTTGAGGCTTTCGATGCGGTGAATCAGGCCCTGGGCCAGTAGGAAGTCCAGGGCCCGGTACACGGTGGGTGGTTTCACCGTATGGTCATCCGAACTTAATTGATGAATCAGGTCGTAAGCCTTGATCGCCTCGTGGTTCTGCCAGATCTGTTCCAGTACCCGGCGTCGCAGGGGTGTCAGTCTGACCCCGCGCGCCGCGCATAGGCGTTCGGCGGATTCAAGGGCCTGGGTGATGCAGGCCGCATGGTTGTGGCCCGGATCGGCGATGTCTGGCATGGTCATGTCCAACGGGTGTGTGCCTGCGACGGTATCGCCAGGATACATCACAGATCATGGGATATCAGGGGCAATACGCCGGATCCCCGGTATGGACTCGACTCTGATGCCGGGCTATTGTGATTGGCAAAAGCGCTTGAGGCATGTGCTATAGGTGATGGAGTGAGGGAAGAGGGTGTTGCGGGGTGGCCGGGGACATGAGGGATGGCATTCATCGCGGGAGCCGGGTGCGGTGGGTTGTGAGCCGGCGACTGGTTGCCCTGACCTGCCTGCTGTGGGTCGGCGTGGTTCTGTTTCCCACCGCCGTTGCCGGTCCCCAGGTTGTCGTGGCCAATGACTCCATCACGCAGAACGCCCTGCCTCTGGCCACGGTGCGCGCCATCTTCAGTCTGCGAGTACAGTCGCTGGACGGACACAAGCTCACGGTGTTTGTCCTGGATCCCAGGGGTCCGGTCCATGCGGCCTTCAGCAAGGATGTCCTGGGCGTCTTTCCCTACCAGCTTGAGTCTGCATGGAACCGGAGTATCTTTTCCGGTACCAGTCGGGGTCCGGTGGTGGTGAATTCCGAAGCGGAAATGCGGCATCGGGTGGCCAATACGGTGGGCGGCATCGGCTACCTGAGTCCCCCGGTCATCGACGAGGGCATCCGGATCCTGAACATCGAAGGGAGTCAACCATGATGTGCCCCTGGAAGGCTGCGTCCTGGTCCATGGCAGTGTTCATGTTGGTGTGTGCGTCACCGCTACTGGCCGCGGATCGGCCGCTTCATGTCCATGGCTTTGTCAGTCAGGGCTACCTGCAGTCCACCCATAACGACTACTACGGCAACAGTACCCAGGGGAGCTTCGATCTGACGGAGCTGGGGGTGAACGTCTTTTATTCGCCCATCGCCGCCGTGTCCCTGGCGGCCCAGGTGGTCAGCCGCCGGGCCGGGGAACTGTATGATGGCGATCCCCGGATCGACTACGCCTTTGTGGATTATCGTCTTTATTCCTCGCTGGAGGGCTACGGCGGCGTCCGGCTCGGCAGGGTCAAGATTCCCATCGGCTTCCACAACGAGACCCGGGACGTGGCCACCACCCGTCCGGGTATCCTGTTGCCCCAGTCCATCTACGTCGAGGGCCTGGGCATCCGCGACTTCTATATCGGTGTGGATGGTCTGTCCGCTTACGGAGAGTGGTTCCTGCCCAGATCCACCCTGCAGCTGGATCTCGATATTGCCGTGCCGACCACGTTACAGGATGAAACCCAGGCGGCCTTTCTTCGCACCGTATCGGCACCGGGCGATCTGCGGCTCACATCGGGACAGAATCTTCGGGCACTCTATGAACAGGATGGCGGCCAGCTCAGGCTGGCGGCCACCTATTCGCGGGTGCGCACCGAGTACCGTCCGGCCGAGCAGGACTTTTTGCAGCGAGGGTTTGCGCCGGTAGACGCCCTGGTGCTGAGTGCGGAATGGAACCGGAAAGACTTCAGTCTCATGGCCGAGGCGGTCCATCGTCGTATCCGTAGCAGCGGATTTAGAGAAGGCGCCAGCGATGCCACCCGCCATGAGCAGGGCTACTACATCCAGGGAACCTATCGTCTGGGCAACGGCTGGGAGGCATTTTTGCGCTACGACACCCACTGGAACGACCGCACGGACCGCGCGGGGCGGCGTCAATCCCTGGAGTCGCTGGGGCCGGGCTCCCTGGCCCCGCAGGCGCCCCATCGTTTCTATCAGCATCAGTGGACCCTGGGCACGGGTTGGCGGATCACGCCGCAATGGCTGCTGCGGGCCGAGTGGCACCATGTGGACGGTACGGCGCTGACTCCCCTGGCCGATAATCCGGTATTCGATGAGGCCGGCGGACGGGCGCGCTGGAATCTGTTTGCCTTGCAGGCATCTTTCACCTTCTGAGCATGAGTTCCCTGACCGATAAAAGGATGGCGAGGTCTTGAGTCTGAAATGGAAACTGCTGCTGGTGATGGGGGTGCTGCTTGCGGGGCTGTTCACCGGCTTTGCCGTGCTCAATCACCAGAGTCTGCAAGGCCAGTACGAGGAACTTCGGGCCATGGAACAGCAGCGTTCCCGCCTGCAGTTGACGGGGCTGTTGCAGCAATCCCGGAACGATCTGCTCAATCTGGCGCATCTCGTCCCGTCCCTGTCCGGACTCCGTCAGGCGCTCAAGCAAGGAGATGCCGGAGAGCTGGGGCGGTTGTTCGCGCCCCAGTGGGCCAGTCTGCAGGTGGATACGGATCTGGTCATGGCCGGCTTCCTTGATGTTCATGGCCGATTCCTGGTGGAAGTGCAGATTCTGGAGGCGCCGCATGAATGGCCGTCACGTCTGTGGCCCGCGGTGGATCAGGCACTTCTGGCGGAAGCACCCAGCACGTTTACCGACTGCACCACGCTCTGTCTGAGCTACGCCGTGGCGCCGGTGCTGGCCAATGGCCGGACGGTCGGGGCCGTGGTGCTGGCG
Source organism: Ectothiorhodospira sp. PHS-1 (assembly GCF_000225005.1). NCBI lineage: Bacteria > Pseudomonadati > Pseudomonadota > Gammaproteobacteria > Chromatiales > Ectothiorhodospiraceae > Ectothiorhodospira > Ectothiorhodospira sp. PHS-1. Next base: position 151,162 of record NZ_AGBG01000002.1, read on the forward strand.
CGTCCCATGTCTCATCTGGTGGTCTCCTTCAACGAGCTGTCCGCCCTGGATGTGGCCATGTTCAGTCTGGATCCCGCGGCAGCGGCGGGATCCGGGGCAAGGCAACCCCGGATGATGGGGATTACCAGCCGGGAGCGCCTGGAATCCCTGCTCCACGCCGGTGTCCTGGAGGGGTTGTCGCCCGGGCAGGTGACGATGCATTCACTGGAGGGTCGCCGGGAGTTGGAGCTGTCCCCTTTTCTGTTGCTGGACGATGCATCGACCCATCAGATCCTCGCCGTGGTGATCGCCGACGTGACCGAGGCCAGGCGTCAGATCACTATCGCTCAGCGCCAGAACGTGCTCATGGGGGTGATCGGCCTGATCCTCTTTGCGATGGTGATCGTGGCCACGACGCGCATGCCGCTGGTTCGTTTGCATCGGGTGGCGAGCCTGCTGCCGCTGCTGGCGGAACGGCGTTTTGATGCGGTCCGCAGCGAACTGGCAAGCCCGCTGCAACCGTTCCTGCCGGACGAACTCAGCCTGCTGGAGCGAACCACGCTCAAGCTGGCGGATCGGCTGGAGCGGCTGGAGGCCGACGTTCGCCGGCAGCGGGACTCCCTGGACCTGAAGGTACAGGAGCTTTCCATCGAGCGGGAGCGTTACGCCCTGGCCGCGGCCGGTACCAATGACGGGATCTGGGACTGGGATCTGGAGACCGGGAAAATCTTCTATTCACCTCGCTGGCAGACCATGCTGGGGTATGAGGCGGGTGAATTGACGAGCCATCCCGACGAATGGCTTGGGCGTCTGCACCCGGATGATCGGCCCCGATTGCAGCAGGAACTGGACTCGCACCTGGCTGGCCGCAGTCCCTGTCTGGAGGTGGAGTGCCGCATGCGTCATGCCACCGAGGGTTACCTCTGGATGTATTTCAGGGGGCTTGGCGTGCGCAACGATTTCGGCAAGGCCCATCGCATCGCCGGTTCCATGAGCGATGTGACCGAGCGTCGTCGCATTGAGGAGCAGTTGCGCCATGACGCATTGCATGATCACCTGACCCAGCTGCCCAATCGCACCCTGTTCGTGGATCGTCTGCAGCGCGCCATCTCTCGCTACCGGCGTTCCGGCAGCGGTTATGCCGTCGTGTTCCTGGATCTGGACAACTTCAAGACGGTCAATGACAGCCTGGGGCACATTTTCGGTGACCAGATGCTCATCCAGTTCGGACGGCGCCTGCAGCAATGCCTGCGCCCCGGCGATTCGGTGGCCCGCTTTGGTGGTGACGAGTTCGTGCTGCTGCTGGAAGATATCGCCTCCGAAAATGAAGTGCACCAGGTGGTTGCCCGTCTGCAGGCCGTCACGCAGTCACCCGTTCGTGTGGGTGATCAGGACATCTTCGTCAGTTTCAGTGTCGGCATCGCCCTGGGAAGTCCCGAGGACCGGAGCGCGGATGATGTGCTGCGCAATGCGGACACGGCCATGTACCAGGCCAAGATCCATAATCCCGGAAACAGCATGTTCTTCAGTGGTGGCATGAGGGCCAGCGCGGTCCACCGGCTCAATCTGGAGACAGCCATGCGCCGTGCCCTGGACCGGCACGAGTTTGTGCTGCACTACCAGCCGCTGGTCTCCATGAAGGACGGGCGTCTACTGGGTTTCGAAGCCTTGCTGCGCTGGCCCAGGCTGGGGGAAAGGCCGGTATCGCCGGCGGATTTCATCCCTCTTGCCGAGCAGACCGGCCTCATCATCCCCATGGGGCGGTGGGTTGTGGAGCAGGCGGTGGAGCAGGTGGCCCGCTGGCAACGGATGGGGCTTCCTGTCTCCGGGGCGGACCTGCCCATCAATATCAATGTCTCCGGCAAGCAGTTCCGTGATCCGGAACTGGTATCCGTCATTGAGCGGTCCCTGAAGCACCATGGTGTTTCAGGGCGCTGCCTGAAGGTGGAACTCACGGAAAGTGCCGTGCTGGACAACGGGTCTCAGGCGCTTGAGGTCATGGGGGCTCTGAAGGACGCCGGGATTGATCTGTGCATGGACGATTTCGGCACAGGCTATTCTTCCCTGAGTCAGCTGCGGGATCTGCCTTTCGACGTGGTCAAGATCGATCGCTCCTTCGTGCACCGCCTGACCAGCGATCCTCGACATGTAGGTATTGTCAGAGCGGTGACATCGATTGCCCGGGAGTTGAACAAGTCCCTGGTGGCCGAGGGCGTGGAAACGCCGGAGCAGGTGAGCAGCCTGCTGGATTTGGGGTGTACCGTCGGTCAGGGATTCCTGTTTTCTCCGGCGGTGGAGGCGGAGCGGGTCGAGGCCTGGGTCGCGGATCCCAAAGACTGTTTCGCCGCCGTCATCGGTCGAAGAGATGCTTGAGCATGGCATCCCGGTGTCGGTTTTGGGATGATGCCCGGGTGGACGTTGCCGGAGAGAACGGTTTGAACACAGAAGACCTGGAACCGCTGCGCAGCCGGCTGGCTGAACTCAAGGAGGAGCATCGTGCCCTGGATGATGCGATTCACCGTCTGGCGGAGGGTCCGTTCGTGGATCAGATCCGGCTGACCCGCCTCAAAAAACGCAAGCTTCAGCTCAGGGATGTGATTGCCAGGCTGGAGAGCCGCCTCATCCCCGATCTGAATGCCTGAAATCCCGGTCGTCGGTGGTTCCACCGACGACCGGTGTCCTCAGGGCCTCATCCCCAGATATCCGCGGTGATGCTGTCATACCAACCCTGGGCATAGCGTGCTTCCTGGCGCCGGAAGTTGGGTCCCGCGTCGGCGGGGCTGACGCCGCCGGAGCCGGGGACGCCGGTGATGGTGCCGTCGGTGAACCGGTAGACGGCCGCAATGCTGATGCCGTACTCCGGTCCTACCAGGCTGTAGCAGGTATTCACCGTCGACAGGGCGAGCATGTCCTGGTTGGCCATGGCGCGGACAATGGCGGCGGCGGCCACCTTGCCCTGGGTATTGGCGGAATGGCCCGACTTGGGCATCTCTCCGGCAATGCAGGCGTCCCCGATCACGAAAATGTCAGGATCCATCTCCGACTGGAAAGTGAGCTGATTGACCGGGCACCAGCCGGTGGGGCCTGCCAGCCCTGCTTCCCGGGCGATACTGCCCGCCATCTGGGGAGGAATGAAGTTCAGCACATCCGCCCGGAAGCGGGTGAGGCCGCCGTCCGAGTAAACGGTTCGGGTGGTCGGGTCCATCCGCTCCACCTGCCCACCCTGGGAACTGGGCACCCATTCGATCATGTCGCCGTAAAGCTGTTTCCAGCCATTCATGAACAGGCCTTGCTTGGAGAAGGCCTCCTTGTTGTCCAGGATGATGATCTTGGAGCGAGGCTTATGCTGCTTGAAGTAGTGGGCCACCATGCCTGCCCGTTCATAGGGTCCGGGCGGGCAGCGGAATGGGTTGCCCGGTGCCACCATCACGAAGACGCCCCCGTCCGGCATGGCTTCCAACTGGCGACGCAGGGTCACGGTCTGGGGGCCGGCCTTCCAGGCATGGGGGATCTCCTCCGCCACGTCCCGGCTGTAGCCTTCCACGGCGTCGAAGCGGAAGTCGATACCCGGTGAGAGCACCAGTTTCCGATAGCTGAGTCGCTCGCCGCCGGCCAGATGGACGGTGTGGGTGTCACGGTCGATGGCGGTGACGGTGTCATGGACGATCTCGACGCCGTGCCTGTCACGAAGCGCTCCGTAGGTCTGCTCAAGGTTTTCCATGCGGGTCAGACCGCCCAGATACCAGTTGGAACCGTAACAGGTGTGATAGCGTGCATTCGGCTCGATGAGCACGACCCTGAGGCTGGGCTCGAATCGCTTCAGATACTTGGCTGTCGTGGCGCCTCCCGAACCACCGCCGATCACCACAACCTGGTCCTTGCCCTTGCGGCCGTCCGGGAGGGTGCCGCAGGCTGCCAGTGCGGTGGCGGCACCGCCGGCGCCCAGGGCGCGGAGGAAATTTCTGCGTGATATCTGTCTCATGGTCGCTGTGCCTCTCCTAGCGCCGGGTGCTGAGATATTCGGCGATGAGCTTGATTTCCTCATCCGTGTAACCGGTGGCATGGCGATCCATGACGGTGGCGGGCCGGGTCCCGTCCCGGAATGCCTTCATCTGCGAGATCATGATCTCCGGGGGATACCCGTAGATGCTGGGGATGCTGCCGGCGCTGTGTCCGTCGGTGCCGTGGCAGGCATAGCATGTGGTGGCCATGAGGGCACCGCGGGAGATTTCGGCGGTTGCCGCCTGGGTCAGTCCCATGCCGACCAGGAAGATCGCGAGAGTGCGGCCTGTGTGGCGCAAAACGGTATGTTTCATGGAATTTGGTGTCCCCCTTATGTAACGTGGCGGTTTCCTTGTTTCCGCTTTCGTTCCTTGATGATAACCTAGAGGCATATAGTTAATCTTTTATGGTATTTGCAAATTGATTTGCGTCAAGTAATGCGGGTTCATGGTCCCGGCGGCAGACGGCTTCAAGGGCAATATATATTTGCTTTGGTAAATATCGCTAATACACAATAATGCGGATATAAGAACCTATGGGCATGAGTTTTCCACAGACCGTAGCCGCAAGAGACAGTCGACCATGAGTCACGATCAGCGCAGACATCCGCGGGTACCCATGGAAATCACGGTGGAGCTTCACTGTGACGGTGAGCTACCCCGGCGCGTGCAGACCATCGATCTGAGTGGTGGCGGTGTGATGCTGCTGATCCCGGAGGGGTCGGTTCCTGCAGAAGGGGCTGAGGTGAAGGTGAGGGTCTGCGGGCAACTCGGGGACGGCGAGGCGCCGCCATTGGTCAACGCCCGGGTGGTCAGGCGTCTGCCGGAAGGCGTGGCGGTGGAGTTCCTTCCCTAATAGATCCGCTCCACTCCGGGCGGACGGGCGGCGAAGCGCTTGTAGCTCCAGACGTATTGCTCGGGACACAGCCTGATCAATGTTTCCACGGCCTCGTTGATGGCGCGGGCTGCGACCTGCGGGTCCGTTGCGTACACGGCTTCCGGCACCGGAATGCAGCGATAGCGGTACCCCTTCCCCGCCGGCAAGCGCTGCGCAAACGCAAACACGATCGGCACGCGTCGCGGTCCGGCCAGCCGGCTGAGCAAGGTCATGGTGAGTGCCGGACGCCCGAAGAAGGGGGCAAAGATGCCGCGGGCGCCTTTGGGTGTCTGGTCCGGCAGTATGCCGATGAACTCGCCACGGGCGACCGCCCGCTGGATTTCCTTGATACCGGCCATCGTCGTCGGTACCAGGCGGGCGCCGGTGGCCGCCCTGGCCTCCCTCAAGGGGCGGTCCAGTGCGGCCAGCCGGGGGGGGCGAAACAGGCTGGTCATGGTGCCGAAGCCGGCCGCGTGCAGCCCCGCGAACTCCCAGCTCCCCAGGTGAGGCGAGACCAGGAAGGCGCCCCGGCCCTGTGCCAGTGCCTGATTCAGGTGTTCCTCGCCCTCCACCCCCCTCAGTAGGGCCTGTACCCGCGCGCTGCCCGCATGCCAGAGCCAGGGGGCCTCCGTCAGCGCCTTGCCGGTTTCCATGAGGCTCCGACGGGCGATGCGGTGATGCCAGTCGGCATTCTGTTCCGGGAAGCAGGCGGCCACGTTGATCAGGGAGATGCGGCGCAGCTCGGTCCTCAGTATCCAGGCCAGCCAGCCCAGCAGGGCACCCAGGGCATGGTTCATCCGCAAGGGCATGGGGGCCAGCAGGGCAAACAGGAGACGGATCAGGAATTCCATGGCGATTCCGCCCGGGGGGCGTTCGCAAGAGCCCCGGCGGTGTCGGGGATATCCTCCAGTCCCACCGACATGAGCGGCGTCAGGGTACGGATCAGGCTCTTGAACAGCCCCGGGTTGTCCTGCTCCTCCCGGGCCAGCAGGGCCTTCATGTGGGGCCGCTGAGTGGGTTTGCCGAATCGGGTGGGGCAGTTTTCCTCCATGATGGGCAGTCCCGCCTTGTGTGCAAAATCGCGGATCCGCCGCTCCCGGGCGTAAACCAGCGGTCTGATCACGCGCAGGTCTCCGGCCTCGATCCGGTAATGGGCCTTCATGGTCTTGAGTCGGCCGCCGTGGAAGGCGCTCATGAGAAAGCTCTCCGCCAGATCATCCAGGTGCTGTCCCAGGGCGATGACGTTGTAGCCCTGTTCCCGTGCTGTGCGGTAAATCAGGCCCCGCCGCATGCGGGAGCAGAAGGAACAGTAGGAGTGGTTGTCCAGGTGCTTTTCGGCCCGCGCCAGGATAGGCTCGCTCACGTAGGTATAGGGTACGCCCAGTGCCTGGAGGTAGGGGATCAGGCCGCGTTTGTCGGTCAGACCCGTCTGGGGATCGATGGTGACGGCACCGACCTCGAAACGAACCGGTGCCCGTTGCCGGAAATACAACAACAGGTGCAGCAGGGTCAGGGAGTCCTTGCCGCCGGACAGGCCAAGGAGAATGCGGTCACCGTCCCGGATCATGCGAAAATCGCCGATGGCGCGACCGGTATCACGGATCAGGGAGCGGGGGGGTAGAATCGGGCTGGACATGGCCGCCGAAGATACCCACTGGGCGGAATTCATGGCAAGTCTTTCCATGGGAAAAAAAACTCCCACCATCCCTGGTGGGAGCGAGACCATCCCGGGTCCGGTGATTGAAGCGGCGTTCCCTGCCTGCCTGGTGGATTCATTCCACGCCTGGTCCGGAGACATCCCTTACCCCATCAACCCAGGATCCCTGGGAGGCGCTTCGTGCACCATGGGTATATGATTTCACATGGATGGGGGCGGGGAACACTACCCTTACCCTCTGAAAAACGAGGTTTTGGCGCGAAAAGCTGTAGGGATTTTCTTACACGCGTGCTTTGAGCCTCCCTCTGAACCCGGAGAAGGTTTGTGCCCATGTCCGTTGATTCCCTGTTCCCCGACATTCGCCCCTATCGCACCCGACCTCTGGATGTGGATCCTCCCCATCGTCTTTACCTGGAAGAGTGCGGTAACCCGGAGGGGCTGCCAGTGGTGTTCCTTCACGGCGGCCCCGGTTCTGGGTGCGAGTCCTGGCATCGGCGTTTCTTCGACCCCAACCGTTATCGCATCGTGTTGTTTGATCAGCGGGGGTGCGGACGTTCCACGCCGCATGCCTGTCTGGAAAGCAACACCACCTGGGATCTGGTGGCGGACATGGAGCGCATTCGCGAGTCTCTCGGGATCAATCGCTGGGTCCTGTTCGGCGGTTCCTGGGGTTCCACCCTGGCCCTGGCCTATGCGCAGACCCATCCCGAGCGGGTGCTGGGCATGGTGTTACGGGGCATCTTCCTGTGCCGTGACGAGGATATCCGATGGTTCTACCAGGAGGGCGCCGGACGCCTGTTCCCCGACCACTGGGCCGACTATCTGACGCCGATTCCCGAAGCGGAGCGCAGTGATATGGTGGCCGCCTATTACCAGCGTCTGACTGGTGCGGACGAGGTGGCCCGCATGGCGGCCGCCAAGGCCTGGTCGGAGTGGGAAGGGCGCACGGCGACCCTGATCACCAATCCCGCCGTGGTGGGGCATTTCCAGAACCCCTTTACCGCCCTGAGTCTGGCCCGCATCGAGTGCCACTATTTCCGGCATCAAGCCTTCCTGGCACCGGGGCAGCTGTTGCGCGACGCCCATCGTCTGGCGGAGATTCCGGGGTACATCATCCATGGACGTTATGACGTGGTGTGCCCGGTGGACCAGGCGTGGGCATTGCACCGTGCCTGGCCTGGGGCAGAACTCACCATCGTCCCGGATGCCGGGCATTCCGCCAGTGAGCCGGGGATTGCCCAGGCGTTGGTGGGGGCAACCCAGGCGCTGGCGGATCGCCTGGCATGATCGCCTTGCTGCAGCGGGTGAGTCAGGCCCGGGTGGTGGTGAGTGGCGGGACCGTCGGCGAGATCGGTCCCGGCATCCTGGCCCTGGTGGGGGTGGTGCGGGAGGACGGCCCTGCCCAGGTGGAGCGTCTGCTGGAGCGGATGCTGGGTTATCGCCTGTTCGAGGACGAGCAGGGGCGCATGAACCTGAGTCTGCGGGAGACCGGAGGCGGGTTGTTGCTGGTGCCCCAGTTCACCCTGGCGGCGGATACCCGCAAGGGCATGCGGGCCAGTTTTACCCCGGCAGCGGATCCGCGGGCCGGGGAGGTTCTGTTCGATCAGTTGGTGGCCCGGGCGCGGGTAGTGTGGCCGCGGGTGGCCACCGGCCGGTTCGGCGCCGACATGGCCGTATCCCTCACCAACGACGGTCCAGTGACCTTCTGGATCGAGGCCCGCTAGATCACCTTGAGCCGTTGGCCGTCCCTCATGCCGGGGGCGACTTGCCATTACCGTTGTGGTGGTTGCGCAGGTCTTCCACCGGATGGGTGCCCGCCACGGTATAGAGTCCGTCCAGGTCGTAGATGGTGATCAGCTTGCGTCGTACCTGGATCAACCCGGCGGCCTGGAAGCGGGTGAAGAGCCGGCTCACCGTCTCCACCGCCAGGCCCAGGTAATTGGCGATGTCATTTCGCGACATGGTGAGGTTGAATTCCGTGCGCGAGAACCCACGTATACCCAGGCGGTTGGAGAGGCTCAGGAGGAAGGCGGCGAGCCGGGCGTCGGAGGCCTTCTTGCCCAGCAGCATCATGAAGTGTTCGTCGGTCTGGATTTCCCGGCTCATGATGCGAAAAAGCTGGTGTTGCAGCCCCGGGATGTGAACCGAAAGCTCCTCGAGACGGTCGAAGGGGATTTCGCAGATGCTGGTGGTTTCGAGGGCGCGGGCGGCGCAGGGATGGACGCCGTCGCTGATGGCGTCCAGGCCCAGCAGTTCGCCGGGCAGGTGAAAGCCCGTGATCTGTTCCTGGCCGTCGTCGGTGAGGGTGTAGGTCTTCACCGTGCCGGAACGAACGGCGTAAATGGATGTCATACGGTCGCCGGGGCGATAGAGGTGATCCTTGCGCTGCAGGGGTCGTTTTCGGTTGATGATCCGTTCGAGCAACTGCAGCTCTTCATCGCCGACCCCCAGGGGCAGGCACAGATCGTGGAGACTGCAGCTCTTGCAGGCTTGCTTGAGACTGCCTAGATCAAGGATCTTTGGGGCGGACATGCGGGTTCAACCACTCCTGCAGCCTTTCAGGCCGCCAGCTCATTGCCGAGGTTCGGTACGCACTGATTCGGCACCTTACCCAAAGCCGGGCCGGGAGACAAGCCGGCGGGGCTCACCGTGGGCGCAAGGCTGTGGTAGGATGCCCCATTGAACCTTCATTAGTGCTTCAGCGCCCATGACTTCCCGCACAGCTCAGATCACGCGCGATACCCTGGAAACCCGGATACAGGTGGCCCTCGACCTGGACGGCCAGGGCCGCGGCGAATTCGCCACCGGCGTCCCCTTCCTGGATCACATGCTGGATCAGGTGGCCCGCCACGGCTGTATCGACCTGTCCATTCAGGCGGACGGTGATCGCCACATCGATGACCATCATACGGTGGAAGACATCGGTATCGCCCTGGGTCAGGCCATGGCCCAGGCGGTGGGAGACAAGCAGGGGATACGCCGTTACGGCCATGCCTATGTGCCCCTGGATGAAGCCCTGTCCCGGGTGGTTGTCGACTTTTCCGGTCGGCCGGGCCTGCAGTATCACGTGACCTATCCCAGGGATCGCATCGGCCGGTTCGAGGTGGAGCTGTTCGAGGAATTCTTCCAGGGCTTCGTCAACCACGCCCGCGTCACCCTGCACCTGGACTGTCTGCGGGGCAGGAACGCCCATCATATCGCCGAAACCCTGTTCAAGGCCTTCGGCCGCGCCCTGCGCATGGCGCTGGAGCCGGACCCCCGCATGCAGGGGGTGATGCCCTCCACCAAGGGCGTGCTCTGAACGTATCCGTCTTCCCGGCCCGACTTTCGAAGAACCCTTTATGAATACTGTTGCGGTGGTGGATTACGGCATGGGCAACCTGCGCTCCGTGGTCAAGGCCCTGGAGCACGCGGCCCCGGTCGGCACCCGGGTGCTGCTTACGGATCGCCCCGCTGACATCCTGGAAGCGGACAGGGTGGTCTTCCCCGGCCAGGGGGCGGCCCGTGACTGCATGCAGGCTCTTGATCAGCGGGGATTGTCGGGGGTATTGCGCGAGACGGCGCTGACCCGGCCGTTCCTGGGCATCTGCATGGGCATGCAGGTGCTCATGGATCACAGTGAGGAAAACGGGGGGACCCGGTGCCTGGGGATCGTCCCGGGGCGGGTGCGCTGGTTTGGCGTCGATCTGACCGATGCCCGGGGCGAGCGCCTGAAGATCCCCCACATGGGCTGGAATCAGGTCCGCCAGGTCCATGCCCATCCGCTGTGGGCCGGCATCGAGCAGGACAGTCGTTTCTATTTTGTGCACAGCTACTATGTCGAGCCGGCCGCCCTCCAGGTGGTGGCGGGTACCACGGACTACGGGATGCCGTTCACCTCGGCCATCGCCAAGGACCATATCTTCGCCATCCAGTGTCATCCGGAAAAGAGCGCCGCCGCGGGTCTGACCCTGCTGCGCAATTTCATGCACTGGACCGGCGGCGTCTGAAATCAGTCAATCAGGGGAATTAGATCATGCTGGTGATCCCGGCCATCGACCTCAAGGACGGCAAGTGTGTGCGGCTGCGCCAGGGGCGCATGGATGACTCGACGATATTTTCCGAAAGCCCGGTGGAGATGGCGGCGCGCTGGGTGGACGAAGGTGCAAGAAGGCTGCATCTGGTGGATCTGGACGGCGCCATCGCCGGCCGTCCCCGCAACGCGGACATCATCGGCGAGATCGTGTCGCGCTTCCCCGACCTGCCGGTGCAGGTGGGTGGCGGCATCCGTGACGACGACACGGTGCAGGCCTATCTGGATGCGGGCGTACAGTGGGTGATCATCGGCACCAAGGCCGTCAGCGCTCCCCACTTCGTCAATGACCTGTGCCTGGAGTTTCCCGCACGCATCATCGTCGGGCTGGATGCCAAGAACGGCAAGGTGGCCATCGACGGCTGGTCCAAGCTGTCCCATCACGACGTGGAAGACATGGCCAGGCACTTCGAGCAGGACGGCGTGGCCGGCATCATCTTCACCGACATCTCCCGCGACGGCATGATGCAGGGGGTGAACGTGGACTCCACCGTGAGCCTGGCCCGTTCGGTGAACATCCCGGTATTCGCCTCCGGCGGCGTCACCAATATCGAGGATATCCGCCGTCTGTGCGCGGTGGAAGACGAGGGAGTCACCGGCGTCATCGTCGGGCGCGCCCTTTACGAAGGTACCCTCAGTCTTGCCGAGGCCCAGGCCCTGGCAGACCAGAACGCCGCCTGAGCCCAGGGTCGACCATGCTTGCCAAGAGAATCATCCCCTGTCTGGACGTGGACCGTGGCCGCGTGGTCAAGGGCGTCAACTTCGTCGAGATCCGGGATGCCGGTGATCCGGTGGAGATCGCCCGGCGCTATGATGCCGAAGGGGCCGATGAGCTCACCTTCCTGGACATCACCGCCAGTTCCGATGAGCGCGAAACCATCGTGCACGTGGTGGAGCAGGTGGCCGAACAAGTGTTCATCCCCCTGACGGTGGGGGGCGGCATTCGCCGGGTCGAGGACATCCGGCGCCTGCTCAATGCGGGGGCGGACAAGGTGTCCATCAATACCGCCGCAGTCTTCAACCCGGATTTCGTGCGCGAGGCGGCGGACCGGGTCGGTTCCCAGTGCATCGTCGTGGCCATCGACGCCAAGCAGGTGTCCGCGCCGGGGGAGCCCCTGCGCTGGGAGATCTTCACCCACGGCGGTCGCAAGCCCACCGGGCTGGATGCCATCGATTGGGCCCGGCGCATGGTGGACAACGGAGCGGGCGAGATCCTGCTCACCAGCATGGACCGGGACGGCACTCGTCAGGGCTTCGACCTGCCGCTCACCCGGGCCATCGCCGACGCGGTGACGGTACCGGTGATCGCCTCCGGCGGCGTGGGGCATCTTCAGCATCTGGTGGAGGGGGTCACCGAGGGGCACGCGGACGCGGTGCTGGCCGCCAGCATCTTTCATTTCGGCGAGCACACCGTGGGCGAGGCCAAGCAATACATGGCCGAACGGGGTGTCGAGGTTCGGCTGTAAGGGGAGGGGGTGCCCGGTTTCTGGTAAATTCCCCCTCCAACGGTTTAAAGTACATGCCCGATACCTATACCCCCAGACTTGGTGCATGACCCTGAAAACTCCCCTGGACATGATTCGATGGAATGCCGACGGTCTTGTCCCCGTCATCGCCCAGGACCATGCCGATGGCTGCGTGCTGATGGTCGCCTGGATGAACCGCGAGGCCCTGGCCCGCACCCTGGAAACCGGCGAGGCGGTTTACTGGTCGCGCTCCCGGGCCCGGCTGTGGCACAAGGGGGAAAGCTCGGGGCATGTGCAGGTGGTGCATGACCTGCGGTTGGACTGCGATCGCGACGTGATTCTGCTGAAGGTGGAGCAGAAGGGCGGCATCGCCTGCCATACCGGGCGGCGCCATTGTTTCTATCATCAGTATCGGGACGGTGAATGGGTGGACGTCGATCCGGTGCTCAAGGATCCGGCGGCCATCTACGGTGAGGAGGTTCCTTCCCATGGCCGATGATCGCATCCTCGAACAGCTGGCTCGGGTGCTGGAGTCCCGCAAGGGCGCGGATGCCTCCAGTTCCTATGTGGCGAGTCTGTATGCCAAGGGTCTGGACAGCATCCTCAAGAAGGTGGGCGAGGAAGCCACCGAGACGGTGGTGGCCGCCAAGAACGGCGATCCCGAGCAGCTGATCCATGAGACCGCCGATCTGTGGTTCCACACCCTGGTGATGCTGGCGCAGCAGGGGCTGGGTCCGGGCCAGGTGCTGGCGGAACTGGAACGGCGTTTCGGTCTGTCGGGGTTGGAGGAGAAGGCGGCGCGCGGCGCCCGCTAGTCCGCCGCTCACGATACGGATCACAGCGGATACATTACTGACACATCTGGAGGCATCTCATGGGTTTTGGCGGCATCAGCATCTGGCAATTGCTCATCATCCTGGTCATCGTGGTCCTGCTGTTCGGGACCAAGAAGCTGCGCAACATGGGCGGCGATCTGGGCAGCGCCATCAAGAATTTCCGGCAATCGGTCCGTGAAGGCGAAGCCGAGGCCGACAAGGGTAATGAAGATACGCAGCACAAGCCCCTGGAAGACAAGCCCGGTCGCGTATTCGATGCCGAGGCCACCACCGAGAACAAGACCCGGGAAGGCGAGCGTCACTCCTGATTCCCGACAGGTCTTCATGCCGGGCGGCGGCCGTCAGGCCCCGCCCGACCCATCCTCATAACCGCGGCGGTTGATACGGACGCATGTTCGATTTCGGATTCTGGGAACTCATCGTCATCGGTCTGGTGGCGCTTCTGGTCGTGGGGCCGGAACGTCTGCCCAAGCTGGCCCGTGAAATCGGTCGCTGGGTCGGCAAGGTTCGCCGCTTTGTCAGCAGCGTGCGTTCCGATATCGAGCAGGAACTACGGACCGAAGAACTCAAGAAGATGCTTGAGGACCAGGAACGGGAGATCGGCCGCCTCAAGACCATGATGCAGGATACGGAGCAGGATCTGCGTCGGTCGGTGGACAAGACCCGGGATCGGGTCAGGTCCGTGGAGGATGAGGTCAAGGAAGGCAACGCTCCGGCGGCGTCTGGTGATGCCGGGGCCGGTAAACCTCCCGCCTCGTCGACGCCCCCCGAGTCCGATCAGACCCGGAAATCAGACCATGAATCATAATTCCGAGTCCCCCCAGGCCGGGAACGAGGCCGAGGGGACCCTGCTGTCCCATCTGGTGGAACTGCGTACCCGGCTGCTGCGCAGCGTGCTGGCGATCCTGCTGGTCTTCCTGGTGCTGTTCCCCTTCGCCAATCCCATCTATACCTTCCTGGCCGGGCCGCTGATGGTGCACCTGCCGGAAGGCAGCAGCATGATCGCCATCGAGGTGGCGGCGCCGTTCCTGATCCCCTTCAAGCTGGTATTGATGCTGGCGATCGTGATCTCGGTGCCTTTCCTGCTGTATCAGGCCTGGGCGTTCATCGCCCCGGGGCTGTACCGGCACGAGAAGCGCTTGGCGGTGCCGATGCTCATCTCCAGCACCATCCTGTTCTATCTGGGGATGGCTTTTGCCTATTTCGTGGTTTTCCCGCTGATCTTCGCCTTCTTCACCGCCTCGGCCCCGGAAGGGGTCGCGGTGATGACGGACATTTCCCGCTACCTGGATTTTGTCATCCTGCTGTTTTTGGCTTTTGGCATCGCCTTCGAAGTGCCCATCGCCACCATCCTGCTGGTGGCCATGGGGCTGACCACGCCTCAGCAGCTGGCGGCCAAGCGACCCTATGTCATCGTCGGCGTGTTCGTGGTCGGCATGATCCTCACCCCGCCGGACATCATTTCCCAGACCCTGCTGGCGTTGCCCATGTGGTTGCTGTTCGAGATCGGGATCGTGTTGTCGAAGATTCTGGTCAAGAAGAAGGCAGCCCGGGAGGCAGCGGAAGGGGAAGACCCTCCGCCCGCCGATGATCCGCCGGGTCGCCCCGCCGCCGCGCAAGAGGCATCTGACCTGTCGGCCAGGGCCGCGGCGGCCGCCGCCAAGGCCCGCGCCAAGGCCGCCACCGCCGCCGCCCGTGCCCGCCAAGGTCGCGGAAATGAAACCGATCAGCCACTTTCGGCGTCTGAGATGGATGAAGCCCTGGATCAGGCCGAGGCGGAGGAGCGTCGGCTACGGGGTGGTTCGGATAATCCCAAGCCAAAACAGGACAACTGAATGACGCAGCCTTCCCTTAACACCCCCCGTCGTCCCACGTTGCTGGTCATCATGGACGGGGTGGGGGTCAATCCGGGCAAGCTCAACAACGCCTATCACGATGCCGCCACGCCCCGGCTGGATCAGTATTTCGCCAACCACCCCCATACCTTGCTGGAGGCGTCGGGCCGGGCTGTGGGGTTGCCGGACGGTCAGATGGGCAATTCCGAGGTGGGGCACCTGACCCTGGGTTGCGGCGCCGTCATCCGGCAGGACCTGGTGCGCATCGATGATGCCATCGAGGACGGCAGTTTCATGGACAATGAGGCCCTGACGGCAGCCGCAAAGGCCGCCGCCGCTGCCGGCCGTCCCCTGCATCTGGTGGGGCTGGTGTCCGACGGCGGGGTGCATAGCCACCTTCGTCACCTGCACGCCCTGATCGATCTGTGCGCCCGCCATCGTGCCCGGCCGGCGATCCACATGATCACCGATGGCCGCGATACCGCGCCCAAGTCATCTCCCGGTTATGTTCCCGCGCTGGAAAAGGCCTTGAAATCCTGCGGTGGTCAGATCGCCACCGTGACGGGCCGGTATTACGCCATGGACCGCGACAAGCGCTGGGACCGTACCCAGCTGGCCTTTGATGCCATGGTGCACGGCAAGGGTGCGCGGGCCTCCAGTGCGGCCGCGGCCCTGTCCGCCGCCCACGAGGCGGGCGAAACCGATGAATTCATCAAGCCCCGGGTCATCGACAAGAGTGGTCTGATTCGCGGCGGCGACCCGGTGCTGTTCTTCAACTTCCGCAATGACCGTCCCCGGCAGCTCACGGAAGCCCTGACCGGACCGGATTTCGCCCACTTCGATCGGGGCGATTTCACCCCGGCCGCCGTGACCTGCCTGACCCTCTATGATGCCCGCTATGAACTGCCGGTGGCCTTTGCGCCCGAGCGTCCCCGGGTGACCCTGTCACGGGTCCTGAGCGAGGCGGGCCTGAAGCAGTTTCATTGCGCCGAGACGGAGAAATACGCCCATGTCACGTTCTTCTTCAATGGTGGCGTGGAGGCCCCCGCTGAAGGTGAAGAACATGTCATGATCCCTTCGCCCAAGGTGGCCACCTACGATCTCAAGCCGGAGATGAGTGCCCCCGAGGTGGCCGACGCCACCATCCAGGCCCTGGAAAGCGGTCAGTACGATTTCATCCTGGTGAACTTCGCCAATGGCGACATGGTGGGCCACACCGCGGTCTATGAAGCGGTGGTGAGCGCGGTGGAAGCCCTGGATACCGCCGTGGGGCGGGTGCTGGACGTGGCCGTGGAAAAGGGGTATTCCGTAATCCTCACCGCCGACCACGGCAACTGCGAGGAACTGATCGACCCCGCCACCGGCGAACCCCACACCCAGCACAGCATGTATCCGGTGCCCTGTCTGATCATCGACAGCGGAGTCAAGCATCTGCTGACCGGCGCGGGCCTGAGCGCCATCGCACCCACTGTGCTGCAGCTCATGGGGCTGGATCAGCCCCGGGAGATGAGCGGCAGGTCGTTGCTGCTCGATACCTTCGTCAGGTGACGAGCGCGCTTTCCCGACAGTAGAAATACACCAGGTTGTCGGCGTTTTCCGTCAGTGGAGAGCCCAGACTCAGATAGCCGGATCCGGTGAGGGGGGCGGCATCCTGGTGGAGGAAACGGATCTTGCCGGTCTTGTCCTGCAGGTAGGTGCCGTTGAGGCTCTGGTCAATGAGTACGAACCCGCCATCGCGGCATTCGACCCGGGCATGGCGGCGGGAGACGAATTCCTTGGGCACGACCAGGTCGCACTGCCGGTTCCGTCCCATCATGAAACTCTCATCCGTGGGCTGGAGATTGACCACCGCGTCACGGTAATGCAGGAGCAGGCTGCCGCCGGACGGCTGTTCGGCGGACTTTGAGGGCTTGGGGGCACTGACTGGGGCTGTTGTGTGTTCCCGATCCTCGGTGACGTCACCGCTGCGGCGATCCACCAGACGGCGCCGATTCTTGGTGACCCATTCACCGGAGCTGTCCCGAAACGGGTAGTTGGGGCGTCTTTCGTAGCGACGTCGCTCTCCCTTTCTTCTGAGATCCATGCCCGTGTGCTCCGCGACAAGATGTTCACCGCTTCAGTATAAACCAATCATCCGTCGGCAAACCGGGGCACCGTCACGGACCAGCCATGGTGACAGGATCAGTCCCCATGCTAGGATCGGCTGCACTTGACCTTGTTTGTCATCGGGTTATCGTCATGTTGAGCGCATTCAGGACCATCTCCGTGCACGGCGCCGGCCCGACTCCGGAGGCCTTGGCTCGTCTGGGGAGGTGGCTGGCCCTGTTGCTGGTGGTGATGTTGGCCTGGACACTGGCGCAGCTTACCTGGACCCTGTTTTCGCCGCGGGAGACGGGACTTGTGCCGGTGGTACGGGATCTTCCCTCATCCCCCCCGTTGCAACCTCTCGAGCCGCCGAGGGTCCCCGCCTGTCCGCGGTGGCCGATTTGCAACTATTCGGACATGCGCAAGCCATGGCCGAAGCCCCGGTGGTGCCCACGGAGGCCCCGGAAACCCGCCTGCGCCTGACGCTGAAGGGCGTGGTGGCCTCCTCTGCCGAGCCCGTCCTGGGCGTGGCCTTGATCGCCGATGATCGCCAGAATGAGCGGCATTACCGGGTGGGCGCGGAGTTGCCGGGAGGTGCCCGGCTGGAACAGATTTTCAGTGATCGGGTGATCCTCTCCCGTGAAGGCCGCTTTGAAATGCTGCGCCTGCCCAGAGAGACCCTGGACAGTGCGGCGGTGGTGCCGGCCTCTCAACCCGCCCAGGCCGGCATCGCCGCGCCGGCACCGCCGTTGCGGGATGCAGGGCTGGCGGCCAGCCTGGCAACGCGACGGGATACCTGGCTGCAGGAACCTTCCCAGTTCATGGAAAGCATCCGGGTGCGGCCGGTGATGGAGCAGGGGGTGATGAAGGGGTTTGCCGTTTCCCCCCGCAGGGATCCGGCCCTGTTCCGCCAGGCGGGACTTCGCCCCGGCGACGTGGTAACCGGGATCAACGGCACCCCGGTCAACGCCATCAGCGATCCCCAGGCCCTGATGGCCGAGTTGGCACAGGCCAGCGAGGTCATCCTGGATCTTGAGCGCCAGGGCCGCGCCATGTCATTGACCCTGCCCATCGGGCAGTGATGGAGAACCGCATTAGCATGAGTGGACGTTGCCGAAAGTGTTTGATCCTGTGCCTGCTGGCGATCACTTGCCTGCTGCCGGTCGTGCCGGCGGCCGGGGAAAACGGCGCCACCCTCAATTTTCGGGATGTGGATATCCAGGCCTTGATCAATTACGTCTCCGAGGAGACCCAGACCAATTTCATCGTGGATCCCCGGGTCCGCGGTCGGGTCACCCTGGTCTCGGGGCGCCCGGTCAGTCGCGCGGAACTGTACGACATCTTCCTGTCGGTGCTGCGGGTTCATGGCTTTGCTGCCGTCCAGACCGACGGGGTGATCAAGCTGGTACCCGACGCCATCGCCAAACAGGCGGAAGTCCCCACCGCCTCCGAGCGCAGTCCGTTGCAGGGGGATGAGTACGTTACCCGGGTGATCTCGGTGACCCACGTGGACGCGGCTCAGCTGGTACCCATCCTCCGGCCCCTGATCCCCCAGAGCGGTCATCTGGCCGCGTCCCCGGAATCCAATACCCTGGTCATCTCCGATACCGCCGCCAACGTCAATCGGTTGGTGGGCATCATCGGCCGGATCGATCAGGAAAGCCGGGAGGACATGGAGGTGATTCCGCTTCAGCATGCCGCCGCCGCGGAGGTGGCGCGGATCATCAGTACCATGGAGGGGGCCGAAGGCCGTCAACGCCCCGGCTCGCGCCTGCAGGTGATGGCGGACGAGCGCACCAACAGCATCCTGCTGAGCGGCGATCCCAAGCGTCGCATCCCCGTGCGGGCGGTGATTTCCCACCTGGACATTCCCATGGAGGGGGGCAACACCCGGGTCATCTATCTGCGCTACGCCAAGGCCGAGGACGTGGCCGAGGTCCTTCGGGGGCTGGCCGCCTCCATGGAGGCGGCCGGCGGTGGCGCCGCCGGTGCCGGGCGAGGAGGCAGCATTCATGTGCAAGCCCATGAGAGCACCAATGCGGTGGTGATCAGCGCGCCGCCGGATGTAATCCGGGACATGCGCGCGGTGATCCAGCAATTGGACGTGCGCCGCGCCCAGGTCCTGGTGGAGGCGATCATCGCCGAAGTATCCACCGAGCGCGCCCGGGAACTGGGGGTTCAGTGGGGTATCGGCTCCGAGCGCGACGGCGTCGGGATCATCAACTTCGGCAGCTCCGGTTCCGGGCTTTATCAGCTGACCCGGGGTTTC